>NZ_JBSFQI010000016.1:0-107247 GCF_053588635.1 Gordonia sp. NPDC003425
GGGGCGTTGACTACCGTGAGCATGAGGCGTGCCTTTCCGCCAGCGCTGCAACGCTGACTTGATCAAGTGACTACCGGGATCATTCTGCGGGAAGGCACGCCCTCCCAGATCCACAGGTCTTGATCATTCCTCCTCATCGCTCGCTGCCCGGCCCAAGACGGCCTGCATCGCGTGGGCAAGTGCGGGAACGTCCTCCACAACGACGTAGCTGAGCTTGCCTCGGCCAAGCGACAACGCCCGCCGCCAGTCAATCGGCGCGTCGCTTGGGACTTGAAACGGGTCGCGGTCGACCACGGACGGCCACCCAGCCTCATTCACCTTGTACTCGACTGGTCGCTTCCTAGGGGTGTACTTGCCCGAGCCCACATACGAGAGGACTGCTTCGCGAGCCGCAGCCACTGCCGGGGCTGTGACCTCCCAGAGGAATTCGTTAATTGGGTCACCGGTCACCATCTGACCGCTCCCTGCAGACGGCCACGCACGGTGGGCAACTCCCCTCGATATTGCCCGCTTATTGCCCGGGCGGCCAAATATCGCCTTGACCTTGTGGTCCCGGCTGGGATCGAACCAGCGACCTCCCCGGTGTGAACGGGACGCTCTTCCACTGAGCCACGGGACCGCGCGTGGCGCCTCACGGCGCCGGTGCACGAGGGAGAAGATTACACGTGTGGTGCCGCGGAACCAAAATCGCCCCCGCAGGCCCCGCGCGGCACCGGTCACCTGGGCTCCGACGTCGTTATGACCTGAAACGTGGCGCTGACCAGGCGATTTGGTATCCGACCGATGCGTCGGATAGTGTTCACAATCGCTTCGTGAGCAACAAATGGTCCACAAGATCAGCTCACGATGCATGCGGATGTAGCGCAGCTGGTAGCGCATCACCTTGCCAAGGTGAGGGTCGCGGGTTCGAATCCCGTCATCCGCTCGGCGCGAGTCGACTCGCATCTGGTGGTGTGGCCGAGTGGTGAGGCAACGGCCTGCAAAGCCGTGTACACGGGTTCGATTCCCGTCGCCACCTCCACCACCAACTCCATACTCGCGCGATTAGCTCAGCGGGAGAGCGCTTCCCTGACACGGAAGAGGTCACTGGTTCAATCCCAGTATCGCGCACCACTGTTTTCGCAGGTCAGGCCCGGTATCCGCCGGGCCTTTCTTGTTGTCGTGCAACCCTGGGCCTATTTGTCGGTACCCGAATGTATGTTCTAAATATGCCCGACGAAGTCCCGCTCTACCCGTCCCCAGCAGACCCGCCCCCTGCAGACCCACAACCTGCAGGCCCGACGCCTGCCGGCACCGCCCGTGCCGCGGCCGGACGCGGCGCCGTGGAGACCCTGCTCGCCCAACTCGCCGACGACGAGCGGCACTACGCTCCGGAGCTGATCGAGATTCTGGTCAGCTCCAACGCGGTCCGGTCCTCCGCCGATTACCGCATTCTGCAGGCTGCGAGCCTATTGCACGAAGAACGCGAGGCCGATTACCTCGAACGCGTGCACCAGGTCGTCGGCGACGGACGATTCACCGACCCGGCGGAACTCGAGGCCCATGTGCGCGGACTCGTGCGCGAGGGAATCACACCCCAGGAGCGCTACGGCCCCGATGGCCTCGAAGCAGCCATCTGCGAGGTCGGCGCCGCACTCACCGTTGCGCCCGGGCGCGCCCGCGAGATCATCATCGCCGGGTCCGTCATGCGGTATCGCCTGCCCGATGTGGGGCTCGCACTGGCGATCGGGCGCATCGATTTGCAGCGAATGCTCGACGTGGTCGCGCGCACCAGTCTGGTCGACGACGACCACATTGCCGATCTCGACACCGCACTGTCCGAGGCAATCATGTCCCGAGAGCCCATGTCCACCACGCGGTTTCGCACCATGATCGATGCCACCATCGCCGCGATCGATCCCGATGCCCTCGTCCGTCGCCGCCGCTCCGTCGAGGAGGACCGGCACATCTCGATCCGACCCGACCGCGCAACGTTCGGACAGTCACGAGTGTCCGGCAGCCTCGCGAGCGAAGCGGCAGCCGCCGTCGATTCCCGTCTCGACGCGATGGCCGCGGCGGTGCACACCAAAGGCGACGGTCGCACCAAGAAGCAATTGCGGGCCGACGCACTTCTCGCTCTCGCGCGGGGCGAACAGAGCATCGCGTGCACGTGTGACGAATGCCGGGCGACCCCGACCACGGCCGGCCCCGAGATCGCGCCGACGGGTATCACCGCGCAGCCGCTCACTCCCGCGCCTCGCCCGACGTTTCACATCGTGGTGAACCTGTCCACCCTTCTCGGCCTCGACGAGACGCCGGGGTTCATCGACGGTCAGGGGCTCATCGATGCCGCAACGGCGCGCGATCTCCTTCGCGAAGCCAAGCGGAGCTACATCAACCCCGGACATGAGGAGCAAGCGCGGCAAGCCTTCACCTATGAGGTGCCCCGGAAACTGCGCGCCCTGGTGAGTGCCGGTGAACTCTGCTGTACTTTTCCCGGATGCACCAACCCCGCGTGGCGATCGGACATGGACCACACCGAACCCTTCGACCACCGCAACCCTGCCGCGGGTGGAACCACCACACGCCGGAACATCAAGCCGCTCTGCAGAATCCACCATCGGGCAAAAACTCACGGCGTGGGCTGGCAGGATCGTCAGACCGCCCTGGGCGAGGTGTTCTTCAGAACGCCCGGCGGGTACGTGTTCGCCGGCAACTCCTTCACCGGAAGCGACCTGTTCACGTCGCTACGAATGGGTGAGAAGCCTCCCGATCACCCCGGCCGCCGGCGAATAGATTCGCTCCGGGCCCGCCGGGCCGCCAAGATCACCCGCATCGCCGAGCGGGCCGAAGAGACGTGGAACCGCGAGAACCCACCACCGTTCTGACACCTGCGGCGGTGGCACGACGCACCGGCAGATCGCGGGAGCCTGCACCGTAGACACCCCACCGGACGGCATAGTGGGTGCCATGAACATCGACTACCGGCCCGGGAGCTTCGCCGTGCGCGACGCCACCGGCGACACCCAACGGTTCGACGGCGACCGATTCAAATGGCAGATCACCGACGGCCTCCTCGTCGTCAGCATGACCACCACCGACACCCGCAGCGCCGTCCCCTACGAGGTGAGTGAGATACGCGAGATCTACTCCGGCTCCTGGCGGCTGCAGCTGGAATGAGCACCACTCGCGGCCGCAGAGCCCACCCGCCCTCGACCCGCTGCCCGAGAACTAGACTGAATTCATGAACACCCCCTTGATGCCCGGCTGCGACAACCCCGACTGCACCTGCGGGCCTGACTGCAAGTGCGGCGAGAACTGCACCTGCGGCAAGAAGTAGTGCCAGAGGCCACCTCCCCCGGCGCCGGAACAGCACCGGCCACCGGGTCGCTGACTCTCGCCCTGGTGTCCGACCCGTCGCTCGCCTCGGCGATCGCCGACGTCGCCGCCGCCACCTTTCCGCTCGCCTGTCCCCCGCACTCCGAGCCGGCCGACGTCGCGGCCTTCATCCGCGAGCACCTCTCCGAGCCGGTGTTCGCCGGCTACATCGCCAGCGACGAGAGCGACGTGATCGTGGCCCGCGACGACGTCGGCACCATCATCGGGTACACGCTTGTACACCACCGGCCACCCGCCGACACCGATGTCGCCGCGGTCATCACCGACCGCCCGGCATCGGAGGTGTCCAAGATGTATGTACTGCCCGATCATCACGCCCGCGGCCGCACCGACCCACCGTCACATCTCCTGATGCGCGCGGCCGTCGAGCGCGCCGCAGACCGCGGCAGCGCCGTCATATGGCTCGGCGTGAACCAGGAAAACGCACGGGCGCAACGCTTTTACGAAAAGATGGGCTTCCGGCGCGTCGGCGTCAAGTCATTCGACCTCAACGGCAACATCGAGCATGACTTCGTGCTCGCCATGTCTTTGCGCTGACCACGCCCGAGCCGTTCAGCGCGCGGGCACATCCAGCGCGCGGGCCAGCGTGGGCCACGCCTTGTGAAGGTCGATGTTCCAGTAGCCCCACGAGTGCAGACCCTCGCGGAAGTCGTAGGTGATCGGAACGCCGGCGCTGTCGGCACGCTTCTTGAACTCCTGAGTGCAGTGCAGCGCCGCACCCTCGAGCGCACCACCGACGGGAGAGGCGATTCCCGCGACTCCCAGCCGCAGGTCCGGCAGTCCGTTACCCACCGCCACATACATCGGCTTGCCCTTGAGCGCCGCGATGTGCTCGGCGGGATCGTGTGCGGCCCAGGTCTTGTCGTCGACGGGCCCCCACATGTTGTCCGGATTTCCACCTCGGGTCTGCACGGTGGCCGCCGTGGCCTGTCGCAGTTCGGGCGTGCCCTGATCGAGGCAGCCGCTGAATGCCGCGACGCCCGCATACATTTCGGGATGGCGCACCGCGATCGACATCGCCCCGAGCGCGCCCATCGACACCCCGCCGATCGCGTTGACACCGGTGGTGGTGAACCGCTCGTCAATCAACGGAGGGAGTTCCTTGGTGAGGAAGGTCTCCCACATGTTGGTCCTCAGCACCGGATCGGTGCGGACCCAGTCGGTGTAGTACGACCCGGTCCCACCGATCGGAAGCACCACGTTGACAGGCTTGTCGGCCATGAACTTGACGATGTCGGTCTGGAACGTCCAGCCGCTTTGCGTGTAGTTGGTGTACACACCCCCGTCGATCCCATCGAGCAGATACAACGTCGGACGCGGATGCGACCGGTCCGCGGGAAGCAGAACGGTCACGGTGACCTGCCGGCGCATCGCGGGCGAGAACACACTGACCTGAGCCCGCGTCGGACTCTGCATCACGACCTTGTCGATACGAGCGCCGCCGGCCGCGGCTACGCCCGCACCGGGTACCGCCGAGGCGGGCGTAGCCCCGCCGACCAGCACAGCAACGAACATTGCCGCGGACACCACGGCAACCACCACAGACTTCTGCACCAAATCCCCCACGGATAATGGACATGAACTTGCGTCCCTTTGACACGGTCTACGCCGCCGTGCGCGACCGGATGCACACCAGTACATCACGTCGAGATTACATCTGTACTCCAAACGCGACATTCGCGTATGCCCATGGCGACCGCCCCGTGCCGCAACCGTGACCGACACCGGTCACCGCAGCCCGGCAGCCCGGATTCGCCGGCAGAAGGTGGCGGTCAGACGGTGGAGGTCAGACGGTGGAATCGGCGAAGCGCGACAGCGCGAGCAACCGCGACGTGGCCCGCAGGTACTTCTTGCGGTAGCCGCCGGCGAGCATCTCGTCGGTGAAGATCTCGTCGAGTTTGCTCCCCGACACCGTCACCGGGATGTCCGCGTCGTACAGGCGGTCGGCGAACACGACGAGACGTAGCGCCACGGACTGGTCGTCTGCCGGATGAACCCCGCGGATGCACACCAGGGAAACCCCGTCGACGAGGTCCTTGTACTTCGACGGATGCATCTTGCTCAGGTGCCCACACAACTCGTCGAAATCGTCGAGTGTCGCGTTCGGGGTGGACTCGGCGATCTCGACGAGTTCGTCGTCCGATTTGGGCTCCGGCGCGGGCGGGAGGTCGCGGTGGCGGTAGTCGGGTCCGTCGACGCGGACCGTTTCGAACACCGACGCCAGTTTCCGGATCTCCCGTAAGAAGTCCTGTGCGGCGAACCGGCCCTCGCCGAGTTGTCCGGGCAGCGTGTTGGAGGTCGCGGCGATCGACACGCCCCGCGCAGTGAGCTCGCTGAGCAGCCGTGAGATCAGCATGGTGTCGCCCGGGTCGTCGAGCTCGAACTCATCGATGCACAGCACACTGTGCTCCGAGAGCCGCTCCACCGCCTGCATGAACCCCAGTGCACCCACCAGATGCGTCACCTCGACGAACGTCGCGAAGGATTTCGGCGCGGGCATGGCGTGATAGATCGAGGCGAGCAGATGCGTCTTGCCGACGCCGAAGCCGCCGTCGAGATAGAGTCCGATGCCCTGTTTGGGCTGCTTGCGGGAGAAGAGGCCCTTCTTGCCGTTGCGGCTCTTGGCGGCACGCTCGACGAAATCACGCGCGGCTGCCACCGCCTGGGACTGCGTAGGCTCGTTCGGGTCGGGGATGTAGCTGTCGAAGCTCACCTCGTCGAACGTCGCGGGCGGCACCATTTCGTCGATCAACGCGTCGGGAGAAACGACCGGATTGCGGTCGACGAGACTGGCCACCATATGGGGAGCCTAGCCACAGCGGTTCGGAGGACGAGATGCTCTACGTGCAGAAAGCGACCCAGGTCACATTTTCCCAGGACGAGGCGACCGACTACCTCGCCGACCTGTACGCCTATCCGGAGCCGACGGCAGGCGCGTGGGTCCGCGCCAACATGATCGCCACCATCGACGGCGCAGCGTCGGTGGACGGCACATCGGGCGGACTCGGCGGTGACGGTGACAAGACTCTGTTCACCGTCCTGCGCGGCCTCGCCGACGTGGTCCTGGTGGGCGCGCGAACCGCCATCGCCGAGAACTACCGGCAACCCTCCCCCGATTCGTCCTTCGCCGAACGCCGCGCCGCGGCCGGGCAGGCACCCGCCCCCGCACTGGCGCTGGTGTCCCGATCGTTGTCGATCGATCCCGCCTATCCCCCGTTGCGTGGTCCCGGCACCACCGTCCTCACCTGCTCGGCCGCCGATCCGCAACGCCGGTCCGTCCTCGCCGACGCCGGCGCAAGCCTCGTCGACTGCGGCGACGAGACCGTCGACTTCCGGCTCGTGGTCGAGCACCTCGCCGCGGCGGGACAACCACGCATCCTGTGCGAGGGCGGTCCGAGTCTGCTCGGCTCACTCATCGCCGTCGACGCGCTCGACGAACTGTGCCTGACCACCAGTCCGTACGTGGCCGGCGGTGACGCCGGGCGCGTCGCCGCCAGCGCCGGGTCGGGGTCACTGCACGCACTGCGTGCCGCCCACGTGCTCACCGACGACGACGGCTATGTCTTCAGCCGCTGGACCCGTTGACTACGCTCGCCCTCATGCGAGGAGCGCGACGCGGCCACCGAGGGTCCGAGACGACTCGACCGACCCGCCGCCTCACCGTCATCGGGCTGAGCGCGGCGACCACCGCGCTGCTCTTGTCGTCCTGCGCCGTCGGCCCGGACACGGGGCCCGGACTCGTCCCGGCGGGTGAGGGCGGCGGGCAGGCGCCGGCCTCGTCGAGTGCACCGCCGCAGATCCCCGCACTGGAGACGCCGCGCGATGATCTCGACTGGCGAGAGTGCGGCTCCACCCTCGCGTCGGACTACTCCACCGACAAGCCGTCCGGGGTGACCCTGGAATGCGCCAGCCTCCAATCGCCGATCGACCCCGATCGCCCCGACGACACCATCGACATCGCACTCACCCGCGCCCGCACC
Organism: Gordonia sp. NPDC003425; assembly: GCF_053588635.1. NCBI lineage: Bacteria > Bacillati > Actinomycetota > Actinomycetes > Mycobacteriales > Gordoniaceae > Gordonia > Gordonia sp. NPDC003425. The sequence continues at coordinate 7,359 of NZ_JBSFQI010000016.1, forward strand.
GCCACCACCCCCGCGGATGCCGCTCCGCTGGTCCTGACGTCGGGCGCCGACATGCCCTCGTCGCGCACCCTGCTGCTGCTGGCATCCGGGCCGGGGCAGCAATTGCTGTCCACCCACCCGGTGGTGGCGGTGGATCGCCGCGGCATCCCACAGAGCAGCCCACTGGACTGTCTGGTCCGGGAGGATCGCACCACGATCGCCAACAACGGACTCCCCGCGGCCACACAGTCGGCCCGCATCAGCCGCCTGGTCACGGCCGCGACGTCGTCCGCGGACGGCTGCACCGAGACGCTCACACCCAACCAGTTGCAGTTCGGTGTCGCCGGTGCCGCGTCGGATCTCGAGACGCTCCGAAAGAAGTGGGGAGTCTCGCGGCTGGGCCTCATCGGCGTCGGTGAGGGCACCGACGTGGTGATCGCCTACACCGCGCAGTACGGCGGGCGCACCGGGCGCATCATCCTCGACACCCCAACCCCGTTCGGTGCCAATGCGCGCGACACCGGCGCGACGGAGGCCACCGGGGTGCAGGCCGCCCTGCGGACCTTTGCGCAGCGGTGCGCGGCACTGCCCGGATGCGCTTTCGGCGCCAACGGCCAGGCGACGATGGGCAGCGTGCTGACGAAGGGACGCGCCGGAACCCTCGGTGGCGGCCTGTCGGACACCGAAGCGCTCGCCGCGATCACCACCGCGCTGGCACTGGCCCCGAACGATCCCTCCGCGGTGACCAGGGTGGCGGCCGCGATCGCGGCCGCCGACAGCGGGAACACCGCGCCACTGGCCGCCTATTCGGCGACCGCCGGATCACTGCGGCTGACCGACGGACAGATCGTCGCCGCCTGCAACGACATGACCGGCCCCGTGGGCCAGAACGAGATCTCCGGGCTCATCGATTCGTGGACCAAACAGAACCCGCTGACCGGGGCCAACAGCGCGCTGGCCCTGGCACGGTGCACCGGCTGGGCGGCCGCCACACCGGTCAATCCGCCCAGTTCCTTCCCGGTACCCCCGCTGGTCTTGAACAGCACCGGCGATCCCGTCAACGGCGGCGCGGGCGCCGCAACACTGGATTCGCTGTTCGCCAAGTCGGGCACGCAGCCGACGACGGTGACCTGGGAAGGACTGGGCTACTCGGTGGTCGCGCGTAGCGCATGCGCCGCCGACGTCGTCGCCGACTATGTGCGCGCCGCTCCGCTGACCGGGCCGTCCGAACGGGGTTGCCCAGCCTGACCGGCAGCACCCCGGGGGTTCTGCGCAGGATCTGCGGCGCCGCGTAGTACGGTTCGCGGGTGGCAGTTCTCGACAGGTATCTGTACCCACAGATGAGCGTGACGCGCATCGTTCCGCTGGTGTTGTGGCCGCTGACCATCCTGACGATCGTGCACCGCTCACTGATTCTGGCGGTCAACGGTGATCGCACCGACGATTTCGCGCCGGTCTACCAGGCCGCGCTGGCATTTCTGAACCGCCAGCCGGTCTACAACGAGAACCTCAACACCGTCGACCCCCACTACCTCTACCCCCCGTCGGGCACCCTGCTGATGGCACCTCTGGCCGTCATCGATCCCGAACGGTCGCGCTGGCTGTTCATCATCGCCAGTGTGCTGGCGCTGCTCGTGTGTGGGTACCTCATCACGCGGCTGTTCGGTTTCTCCGCGCGGTCGTGGGTGTTGCCCGTGGTGCTGTTCTTCTTCTTCAGCACCGAGACCGTCGCCCACACCCTGATCTTCACGAACTTCAATTCGTTTGTGCTGCTGGGGATGTTGGCCTTCATGATGCTGATGATGCGCCGCCACGACTGGTGGGCGGGAGTGCCCATCGGGCTGACCCTGGCGATCAAACCGGTGCTGGCCCCGCTGCTGTTGCTGCCGTTGCTCAACCGGCAGTGGCGCGTGCTGGTGACCGCGATCGTGGTGCCGCTCGTGCTGATGGTGGTGGCCTGGCCGCTGTCCAACGATCCGGGCCGATTCATCTCCCACACGCTGCCCTATCTGGGTGAGGCCCGGGACTACTACAACAGCTCCATCGCCGGCAACGGTGCCTACTTCGGCGTGGCGCCCTGGCTCGTGGTGCTGCTGCGGATCGCCTTCACCCTGATGGCCGTCTTCTCACTGTGGTTCCTGTACCGCTACTACCGGACAACCAACGAGTTGCTGTGGCTCACCACGTCGTCGGGAGTGCTGCTGTGCACCACGTTCCTGGTGGGATCGCTGGGTCAGGGCTACTACTCGATGCTGTTGTTCCCGCTGCTGATGACCGTGCTGCTGCCCGGATCCACGGTGCGCAACTGGCCTGCCTGGCTGGGCGTGTACGGCTGCATGACCTTCGACTCGTTCTACTCCGAACGCTGGCAGGCCTTCGGCTGGATGCTCGAGTACAACAAGGTCACCTGGGGCTGGTCGCTGCTGATGATCGCGGTGTTCTGTTCGCTGCTGTTCCGCTACCTCGACATCCGGCAGCTCGGATCCGCGGCCACACCGCAGCGGGCACCCACCGACAGCATCGACGACGCCGAACCCGCCACCTCGCCGGTCACCACCGCCGGCTGACCGAACCTGGCGCCCCATCGCGCCCGCTCGTACGGTGGAGAAATGACCTCCGACACCACCGGCAACGAGACCTCCACTCCTGCCGACTTGGCCGACCTGACCGACGAGCAGTGGAAGCAGCGGCTGACGCCCGCCGAGTACCGGGTGCTCCGCAAGGCGGGCACCGAAGCGCCCTTCGCCGGCGAATACACCGACACCACCGCCGTCGGCGTCTACCGCTGCCGCGCCTGCGGCGCCGAACTGTTCCGCAGCCAGCAGAAGTTCGAGTCCCACTGCGGCTGGCCGTCGTTCTTCTCCCCGCTGGCCGGCGACGCCGTGATCGAACGCTCCGACGACTCGATGGGTATGCGCCGCACCGAGGTACTCTGCGCCAACTGCGGGAGCCACCTCGGTCACGTCTTCGAGGGCGAGGGCTACGACACCCCGACCGACCTGCGGTACTGCATCAACTCGATCAGTCTGCGACTGGAAGAACAGACGTAAGTCCGGCGCCGACGACGTTCGCGCGCTCTAATCCCACTGGGCGAGCCGTTTGCTCACCGGCCCTTCCAAGGCCACCGAGGTAATCGTCTGCCCCTCAGGAACGTCGAAAGCAACCGCGCCCGTGGCCGTCTGGCCCGCCTCCAGGGCGTCCGGCTCGAGTGACCCGTCCACGGTGCCGAGTGATCCCTCGACGTACTGGCCCGTGTTGGTGGTGGCCGACAGATACGCCGGATTGACCGTCCACGTTCCCTCAGTGGTCTGGACAGTCACCATCACCGAGTACAGGGCACCGTCGACGCTCGCCCATTCCGTCGCCTTTGCCGGCGTCGGCGCCGACACCGTCACCCGCGCCGCATCCTCCTGATAGGTCAGATCCACAGCGGTGCCGAAGGCGAACGTCTTCGTTGTATCGGCCTCGACATTCACGGACCCGGAGGCCTGGGTTGCCGAGGAATCCGTGTCTGCGCAGCCCGCGAGCAGTCCGGCGGCACCGGTGACAGCGATGCAGACGGCGATGATGCGGGTCCGGTACCTCATGCTTCGAGCCTCCTTGTCGCGGCCACATGCCCGGCCCGCGACAAGAAGTCCGGGTTGGGTTTTGCCCTAGTGACGCACCCTGCCACCGAATCACTTTCGCGAGCCGCAGCAGTCCACCAAATGGCACGATTTTGCAGCAACTTGTCAGGGCAGGGCGCTTGTCAGGGCCGCCCGCTCATCAGGGCAGGGCGCTCATCAGGGCAGGGCGTCGATGAGGTCGCCGACCTCGGTACGCGGACCCGTGAAGAACGGTGTCTCCTCCCGGACGTGGCGGCGTGCCTCGGTGGCCCGCAGGTCGCGCATGAGGTCGACGATGCGGTGCAATTCGGGGGCCTCGAACGCCAGCAGCCACTCGTAGTCGCCGAGCGCGAACGACGCCACCGTGTTGGCGCGTACGTCCTTGTAGCCGCGGGCAGCCTTGCCGTGCTCGGCGAGGATGGACCTGCGCTCCTCGTCGGGCAGCAGGTACCAGTCGTAGGAGCGCACGAAGGGGTAGACGCAGATGTAGCGTCCCGGCTCTTCGCCGGCGAGGAATGCGGGCACGTGACTCTTGTTGAACTCCGCGGGCCGATGCAGGGCCGCGTTGCTCCACACCGGATCACAGACCCGGCCGAGCACCGTTTCGCGGCGGAAACGGCTGTAGGCGGCCTGCAATTGCTCGATCTCCTCGGCGTGCCACCAGATCATGAAGTCGGCGTCGGCGCGCAATCCGGACACGTCGTAGACGCCACGCACCACCACTCCGGTGTCCTGCAGTGACTTGAAGAAGTCCGTGGCATCCGATTTCACCTGATCACGATCGTCCGGTAGTTCGCCGGGACGCACGGCGAACACCGAGAACATCAAGTAGCGAATGGTCGAATTCAACTCGGCGTAATCCAAACGGCTCATGACCCCAATCGTGCCACCGGCGCGCCACCTCCCGATACCCAGGTGGCCACCGTCACCGCGACGGGCCCCGGGGTCGGGAGTGCTCAGTTCAGATGCGCCAGCAGGCCGGTCACGGCACGGCCCGCCTGACCGATACAGGCGGGCACACCGACACCGCCGTAGGAACATCCGGCCAGTTCGATGCCGTCCGGCGTGGCCGCCAGCACCTGCGACATCGCGGCCAGGTGACCCGGTGCGTACCGCGGCAACGTCCAGCGCTGCACCCTCGTGTCGATCACGTGCGAAGACGGCGGCGCGACACCCGCGTCCGCGCACACACTGTCGAGGTCGGCCAGCGCCAGCTCACGAAGTCGCGCGTCGATCCCCGGTTGCACGCCCTCGTCGGGAACGGGATCACCGTAGCGGCCGAACGAGGCACGCACGGACCGCGGTCGACCGGGCTCGCCGAGGTGCGCCCACTTCTGCGAACTGAACGTGAATGCTTTGGCGTGCAGGTCTTCTCCGGTGGCCACCAACACCCCGGAGTGCTCCGGCAGTTCGGTATCGGCGTCGAGGGTGATCGACACCACCGCCGACGGTGCCTGCTCCACATCGCGCAATGCGGTGACCGACTCGGGTGCCACGTCGGCGAGCAACCGGGCGGCAAGCCAGGCCGCCACCGTGATGATCACGCCGTCGTAGTCGCCCTCGACCTCGTCGTGCCCGCTGCGCAACGCCCACCGATCGCCATCGCGGTGCACCGCGGTCACCGGCGAACCCAGGTGCACGTGCGGTTGCGCCGCATCCACCAGTGCATCCACCAGCACCCGGTAGCCACCGGGCAGGCTGCCGAACACCGGACCCGATCCCGCGTTGCCGCCGGTCAGTGCCGCGACCCCGGCGCGCAACCCCGGCGCCCCTCCGTCGAACTCCGCGGCCAGCGCCGGAAGTGCTTCGCGCACACCGATATCGGCTGCCAGACTGGAATACACCCCACCGAGCATCGGATCGACGGACCGGGCCACCACCGTCGGGCCGAAGCGGTCGGAGACGAGTTCGCCGACCGAGATGTCGTCACCGGGTGTCCAGTTCCACGGACGGTCGGGTTCGGCCGCGATCCGCTCGAGGTCGGCGGCCGAGGCGAGCCCGCTGACCGCGTCGGCGTCGGCCGGGATGCCCATCAACGCCGGCCGTGGCAGGTCGTGAAGCCGCCCCGCCGCCCACACCGCCGGCCGTCGCGCGGTCGGCGACACCACCCGGTCGGCCAGGCCGAGGTCGTCGAGCAGGTCGAGGGCTTCGGGCCGGCGCACGATGAAGGCCTCGGCGCCCACATCCACCGCGATCGGTCCCACCTCGACGGTGTGCAGGATCCCGCCGAGCCGGTCGTCGGCCTCGAACAGGTCGATCGTGACCGACTCTCCCAGCGCCTGACGCAGGCGATAGCACGCGGTGAGTCCGGAGACACCCCCACCGACGACGGCGACGCGTCGGGTTCCGGACGCGCCGGCCGTATCGGTCCCGGTTGCGGTCACGTTCCCGTCCTCACCCACCGCGTCACATCCTCGGCGTCAGATCGAATGAACCAGATCGACGACGTGGCTGAGCACGTCGGGATCGGTACTCGGCAGCACCCCGTGCCCGAGGTTGACGATGTGGCCCGGCGCTCCGGCCGCGATGGCCCGCTCCCCGTCGGCGATCACCCGCCGCACCTGCTGGTCCACCACGTCGGGTCCGGCGAAGAGCACCGTGGGATCGAGGTTGCCCTGCACCGCCACCCCGGGGCCCACCCGGCGCACCGCTTCTTCGAGGGGCACCCGCCAGTCGACGCCGATCACATCGGCACCCGCGTGCGCCATCGACGCCAGCAGTTCGCCGGTACCCACGCCGAAATGGATGCGCGGCACCCCGGCCTCGCCGATCTCGGCGAGTACCCGCCCGCTGTGCGGTGCCACGAAGGTCCGGTAGTCGGCGTCGGAGAGGGCACCGGCCCACGAGTCGAAGAGCTGGACGGCATCGACGCCTGCATCGATCTGCACCCGCAGGAACGCAATGGTGATGTCGGCGAGGCGACCCATCAACGCTTGCCACAGGCGCGGTTGGCCGTACATCATCGCCTTGGTGAGCGCATAGGTGCGGCTCGGGCCGCCCTCGACCAGATAGGACGCCAGCGTGAACGGGGCACCCGCGAACCCGATGAGCGCCGTCTCATCGGACAGTTCGTCGAGGAGCAAGCCGATCGCGTGCGCGATCGCACCGACCGACTGTGGGTCCAGCAGCGGCAGATCGTCGACGTCGGCGGCGGTGCGCACGGGATGGGCGATCACCGGGCCGGTACCGGCGACGATGTCGAGATCAACACCGGCCGCCTTGAGCGGCACCACGATGTCGGAGAACAGAATCGCCGCGTCGACGTGGTGTCGGCGGACCGGCTGCATCGTGATCTCACACACCAGCGCCGGGTCGAAACACGATTCCAGCATCCCGTGATCGGCACGGATCTCGCGGTACTCGGGCAACGACCTGCCCGCCTGCCGCATGAACCACACCGGGCGCCGCGCGGGCCGCTCACCCCGGGCGGCCGCCACCAGCGGCATACGGGAATGGGTTCTGCGGGTGCGGACCGGCGGTGTCATCATCGATCACTCTGCCATGCCGCCATGAGCGCATCGCCGATGAGGGCACCCTGGCCACGGTTTCGGCGCGCCTCCCGGTGCGCTCGGCGCCCGAGCCTTACCGTCGATGTCGTGACCTCCTCCGGAGCTGCGACCGAGCCCGCCGACTTCCGCGCCGCGGTCGAGTCGTTGCACAGCGCCCGCGTCCGGCGAGACATCGAGGTCGGGCCGATCCGCCCGCCGCAACGCCTCGCGCCCTACAGCTACGCCGTCGGCGCCGAGGTGGCCTCCGCGGATGCTGCCGACGCCGACGTTCCGGTCGATTCCGCGGGCACCGCCTTCGGCCGGCTGATCCTGCTCTACGACCCGGCCGGCCAGGACGCCTGGAACGGCACCATCCGTCTGGTCGCCTACATTCAGGCCGAGGTGGAGGCCGCGCTGGCCATGGACCCACTGCTCCCCGAGGTGGCGTGGAGCTGGCTGGCCGACGCACTCGGTGTTCAGGTGGGCTCGACGACGTCGTCGGGCGAACAGACCAGCCGGACCGGTGAGCCGATCGCGGTGACCGCACTCGGCGGCACGGTCACCTCCACCACGTCGGTGCGCTACGGCGACATCGCCGGACCGCCGCGGGCCCATCAGCTGGAATTGCGGGCATCGTGGACTGCGCCCTCCGCCGACGGCCTCGGCGGACATCTCGAGGCGTTCTGCGATGTGCTGTCGGCGGCCGCGGGCCTGCCACCCGTCGGGGTCACCGAACTCGGGTCTCCGTGAGCGACACGCCCGACGGCCCCGGCGACACGACAGACGATACGGCGCCCGCTGACGATGCGCCGGTGGTCGAACCGCTGCTCGCACCCGCCGACGGGGTACCGCCGGTACTCTCGCGGGCGACCGACTTCGCCGCGGTGGCCACCGCGCTCGCACAGGGGCACGGTCCCGTCGCGGTGGACACCGAACGCGCCTCGGGTTACCGCTATTCGCAGCGCGCCTACCTGATCCAGCTGCGCCGGGCCGGGAGCGGATCGTTCCTGCTCGACCCGATCACCGAACCCGCCGCCCTCGCACCCGTCATCGAGGTCCTCGACGGTCCGGAATGGGTACTGCACGCCGCCGATCAGGATCTGCCGTGCCTGCGCGAGCTGGGCTTCCGGTGCGCCCAGCTCTACGACACCGAACTCGCCGGCCGGCTGCTGGGTCTGCACAAGGTCAACCTCGCGGCGATGGTGGCGGAGTTCTTACACCTGGGCCTGCAGAAGGGCCACGGCGCGGCCGATTGGTCGCGGCGTCCGCTTCCCGCCGAATGGCTCAACTACGCCGCACTCGACGTCGAAGTGCTCGTCGAGTTGCGCGACGCCATGGACCAGGCTCTACGCGATGCGGGCAAAGACGCGTGGGCGCGTGAGGAATTCGCGTTCATCCTGCAGCGACCCCCGACACCACCGAAGACCGACCGCTGGCGGCGCACCACCAACGTCCACACGATCACGAACACCCGATCGCTGGCCGCGGTGCGCGAACTGTGGACCGAACGCGAACGGATCGCACAACAGCGTGACGTGGCTCCCGGCCGGGTGCTTCCGGACTCCGCGATGGTGACCGCGGCCGCGGCGATGCCCACCAGCGTCGACGAACTCACCCGGCTGCCGGTGTTCGGGGGACCCAAACAGCGTCGTCAGTCCGGCACATGGTTCGCGGCGATCGATCGTGCCAGAGGGCTACCGGAATCGGAGTTGCCGTCGCGGCGCGGCCCCACCACGGGCCTGCCGCCGGTGAGTCGCTGGGAGCAACGCAATCCCGAGGCAGCGGCAAGGGCGGCCCGGGTGCGGCCGCGCGTCAAACAGATTGCCGATGCGCACGAACTACCCGTGGAGAACTTGCTCGCACCCGACCTCGTGCGCCAATTATGCTGGGACGGAATCGATCTGCCCGCCACCCCGGATTCGGTGGACGAGCGGCTGCGGGCCGGCACGGCGCGACCCTGGCAGCGTCAACTGTGCGACGAGGCCATCGCCGACGAACTCAACGCAGCCGCCACGGTGACCGAGCCCGACACCTGACGGCGCGAGCCAGCGCTTGCGCGACCTACTCGGTGGCGCCCTCGGTGTCGCCGGCCTTCAGCTCTCTTGCACGCGCATCGAATTCGGCTCGTTCGAGTTCCGGGGCGGTCTGCATGCCGGCCACCGTCGCGGTGATCGACCGGGCCAGATCCTGAGCCGTCAGCCCCAGATCGGAGAGGATCTCACCACGGGAGGCGTGTTCGATGAAGCGTTGCGGAATTCCGCGGACCTGCACCGGCACATGGACATCCGACTGGGCGAGGGCAGCGCTCACGGCCGCGCCCACACCACCGCTCACACATCCGTCCTCGAGCGTCACCACCAGCCGGTGGCGACGCGCCAGGTCGATCACCGATTCCGGCACCGGCAGCACCCACCGCGGGTCCACCACGGTGGCGTCGATGCCCTGCCGGCCCAGACGGTCGGCGGTGTCGACGGCCAGCGCGCAGAACGCGCCCACCGCCACGATCAGCACGTCACCGGACGCCTCACCCACACCGGGAGCCGAGCGGCGTAACACATCGGCACCGTCGGCAAGGCGCTCGACGGCCCGGATATCCTCGGGCACAGCACCTTTGGAGAATCGCAGGGCGGTGGGTCCGTCGTCGACGGCGAGTGCCTCGTCGAATTCCTCACGTAGGCGCATCGCGTCGCGCGGCGCGGCCACCCGCAGACCGGGCACCATCGCCATCAGCGACAGATCCCACATGCCGTGGTGGCTGGGGCCGTCGGGACCGGTGATGCCCGAACGGTCGAGCACCAGGGTGACCGGCTGTTCGAGCAGCGCCACATCCATCATCAGCTGGTCGAAGGCGCGATTGAGGAATGTCGAGTAGATCGCCACCACCGGATGCATGCCGCCGAGGGCAAGGCCCGCCGCAGACGTGAGTGCGTGCTGCTCGGCGATGCCGACGTCGAACATGCGCTCGGGAAACTTCTCGCCGAACGCACTCAACCCGGTGGGTCCGGGCATCGCCGCGGTGATCGCCACCACGTCGGAGCGCACCGATCCGGCCTCGACGAGCGCGGACGAGAACACCGAGGTCCAGTCCTGCGGGGCCACCGACTTCGCGCGTCCCGTCTTGGGGTCGATCACGCCGGTGGCGTGCATCTGGTCGGCGGCATGGTTCTCGGCATGGATGTAGCCGTTTCCCTTGCGGGTGACGGTGTGCACGATCACCGGTCCCCCGAAGGCGCGGGCCTGGCGCAGTGCCGCCTCGAGCGCACCGATGTCGTGGCCGTCGACCGGACCCACATATTTGAGGCCGAGGTCGGTGAACATCGCCTGCGGCGCGAGGAGATCCTTCATGCCGCTCTTCATGCCGTGCAGCACCGCATACGCCGACGGTCCGACGACCGGGACGTGCTGGACCATCCGGCGGCCCTCGTCGAGGAACCGCTCGTATCCCGGCTGCAGACGCAGGCCCGACAGGTGGCGGGCCAGCCCACCGATGGTGGGGGCATAGGAGCGGCCGTTGTCGTTGACCACGATCACCACCGGCCGGTCGGCGTCGGCGATGTTGTTCATCGCCTCCCAGCACATGCCACCGGTGAGCGCCCCGTCGCCGACCACCGCGACCACGGTGCGGTCCTGCCCGGTGAGCGCGAACGACTTGGCCAGACCGTCGGCGTAGGACAGCGCCGCCGACGCGTGCGAGGACTCGACCCAGTCGTGCTCACTCTCGGCGCGTTCCTGATAACCGGTGAGCCCGCCGCGCTGACGCAGGTGGTCGAATCCGGCAGCCCGGCCGGTGACGATCTTGTGCACGTAGCTCTGGTGCCCGGTGTCGAAGATCACTGGATCGGTGGGTGAATCGAAGACGCGATGAACCGCGAGAGTCAGTTCGACAACCCCGAGATTGGGTCCGAGGTGGCCGCCGGTCGCCGACACCTTGTCGATGAGGAACTCCCGGATCTCGAGGGCCAGATCGTCGAGTTCCTGCTCTGACAGGGACTTCAGATCGGCCGGAGACGAGATCTGCTCGAGAAGACCCATCGAGTTCCTCCATACCCAGTGTGCGGACGCGTGGCTGTCGCGACCGTGTCCGTCCAGTGTACGGATCGGGGCACCTCTCACCGGCCCGCCGGCCGCCGTAGGTTGATGGGATGACCGGATTCGACGCCACCGCCGCACACCCACTGCCGGGCGGCCAGCCGCCACCCGGGGTGACCGAGATCGCCCGCCGTATCGCCGCCGGCGAGATCTCGTCCGCGGACGTCGTCGACGACGTTCTCGTGGCGATCGAGCGGCACGATCCGCAGCTGAACGCTTTCATCCGGGTGTTCGCCGACAGTGCGCGAGCCGACGCCGCCCGACTCGACGCCGCCGCGGCGGCAGGCCAAGTACACGGGCCGTTGCACGGGGTGCCGATCGCGGTGAAGGACGAGAACGACACCGCCGGTGACGTCACCACCTTCGGTGGGCGTGCGTTCACCACGCCCGCTGCTGCCGACAGCGAGATCGTGACCCGCCTGCGGCGTGCCGGTGCGATCATCGTCGGCAAGACCGCCATGCCCGAGTTCGGGATCTGGCCGTTCACCGAATCACGTGTGTTCGGTCTCACCCGCAATCCGTGGACCGCTCCGGGCGAGCCGTCGCGATCACCCGCCGGATCGAGCGGGGGCAGCGCGGCCGCGGTGTCCGCCGGGCTGGTGCCCGCGGCCATCGGCGGCGACGGCGGCGGTTCCATCCGACTGCCGTCGGCCTGGTGCGGTCTGTTCGGCCTCAAGCTCGGCCGCGGCCGGATCAGTTCCGCACCGCACGCCGCGCTGTGGCGCAGCCTGGGCACGCTGGGACCGCTGACCCGGTCGGTGGCCGACGCCGCCCTGATCTACGACGCCATCGCGGGTACGGTGCCCGGCGACCGGTGGCGTGACCCGTCACCGCTGCCCGACCTCACCGCAGCAGCCGCCGTCGATCCGCCGACGTTGCGGATCGGGATGGCACCGAACGCTCCCGGCTTCGGAAATCCGTCACCGAGCGCCGCGGTGCTCGCGGCACTCGCCAACACCGCCGACACCTTGCGTGGCCTCGGCCATGACGTCGTCGACATCGATCCCGGGTATCCGATGATCTCGCTGGAGTTCGTGATGGAGATGCTGGGCGGGGTCCGCGACGAGGCGGCCGAAGCCGACCGGCCCGACCTGCTCGAGGCGCGAACCAGGCGGGTGGTCCGCCTCGGTGCACTGGTCGACGGGCCGCGCCGGACGCGGTGGGCGCAGCGACGCCTGGCCCGCGCCGCGAGTGCGTACAACGATCACCTCTTCGGCCCAGCCGACCACGGGCCGCACCTCGATCTGCTGCTCACCCCGACCATCGGTACGACCGCGCCGATCGCCGGGCGGCTCGATTCGGCGTCGGTGCTGCGCGCGGCGGTCGCCGCGCTGCCGGTATCCGCGTACACGTCGATCTGGAACGCGCTGGGCAACCCGGCGGCCTCGCTGCCCGCCGGGTTCGACGCGGCCGATCTGCCCATCGGTGTGCAGCTCGTCGCGGCCCCCGGCCGCGAGGACCTGGTGGTGGCGCTGGCCGCCCAACTCGAGCGTGCCGACCCGCGTCACCGCGTGCGGATACCGCAGGCCTACGCCCGCTGATCAGCGGGCACGGGTCAGGCAGGCGATCGCCTCGACGTGGTGGGTCAGTGGAAAGGCGTCGAAGGCCCGCAGGTCGGTGATCGCGTATCCCCGCTCGGCGAACAATGCCAGGTCCCGGGCGAATCGTGCCGCGTCGCATCCGACGTGGATCACCACCGTCGGGTCGGCGGCGGTGATCCGATCGATCACGCGGGCTCCGGCGCCGGTCCGCGGTGGGTCGAGCACCACGACATCGGGTGCCGGTAGCCCGGGCACGATGTCGGCGACCTCGCCCTGATGTGTGTGCAGGCGCGGGTCGTCGGCGAACACGCCGGCTGCCGCGGCGAGTGCCGCGGTGTCGGAGTCGACGAGGTGGACGGCCGTGGCGCCGGTGTGATCGGCGAGCGCGCCGGCGAAGATCCCGGCACCGCCGTACAGATCCCAGCACACCGCCGGATCGGGGCACGCCGAACCGAGCACGAAGTCGGCGACGGTCTGCGCGTACACCTCGGGTGCGTTTCGATGGGCCTGCCAGAATCCGGTGACCGGTATCGACCACACCCGCTCGCCCACCTGATGCTGCGCGAGCTCGGTGCCGTCGAGTACGCGAAGTGACCGCGGTGCATCGCGGCTGCGGCGCCGCCGCTGGGCGTCACGCCGGCGGTCGGTGCCTTTCCGGCCGCGTTGCACAGGTGCGTGGACCGGGGCCAGCTCGGCCAGATGACGACCGCCCGAGCGGTCGGCCACCGCGACGAGTTCGGCGCCGGGCGTGAACCGCCGGTCGCCCAGATCGTCGACGAGCCCGGGAAGGGGCTGCACGCACACCGAATCGGTGACGAGTGCCGAGCCGTGCCGGTGTCGCAGACCGGCACGGCCGTCGGCGTCCACGGCCAACCGGGTGCGGATCCGCCAGCCGGTGGCCGGGGCGCCGAGCGATCGCAGTCCTTCGCCGCCCATCCACCCGTCGACCATGTCCGCGGACAGACCACCCACCCGCACCAGGACGTCGCCGAGCGACGCCGCCTTGAGACCGCGGGCTGCCGACGGCTCGATGAACGCGAGGTCACAGCACCCCGCGCCACGCGCCGCGGCCGGACAGATCGACTCCACCCGACTGGCCGCGGGCGCGATCACCTCGACGGTCTCGGCGCGCCAGAAGGCGTCGCGGCGCGTATCGGTGATCTGCGCGACCACGGTTTCGCCGGGGATCGCGCCGCGCACGAACACCACGCGGCCGTCGGCCGCGCGGGCCACCGCCTCTCCCCCGTTGGCCAGACGATCGGGCCGCAGTTCGACGACCGGGCCGGCAGCGGCGTCCGGGCCGGCAGCGGCGTCCGGGCCGGTGGCAGCGGCGTCGGGACCGCGCGCCTTGTCGGGACCGGCCACCTCAGCCCAGCGCCCGCCGGGTCTCGCCGGGCGCGTTGTACTCGAGATCGGCCTTGCGCCGATCCGACGAACTGAGCTGCCACGGCACCGAGGTCACCATCACCCCCGGCTCGAAGAGCAGCCGCGTCTTGAGCCGCAGCGCGGACTGGTTGTGCAGGATCTGCTCCCACCAGTGACCCACCACGTACTCGGGGATGAACACCGTGATCACGTCCCGCGGATGTTCGCGACGCACGCGGCGCACGTATTCGATGACGGGGCGGGTGATCTCGCGGTAGGGAGACGCGATCACCTTCAGCGGCACGGAGATGTCGCTCTCCTCCCACTGCGACACGAGGATGCGGGTGTCGCGGTCGTCGACGTTGACGGTGATCGCCTCGAGCACGTCAGGCCGCGTGGCGCGGGCGTAGAGAAGCGCGCGTTTGGCGGCGAGGTGCAGCGTGGACACCAGGACGATCGAGTGGGTGCGGCTCGGCAGCACCGACTCGGAGTCCTCCTCGACCCGCTCGAGTTCGGCCTGCACCGAGGCGTAGTGGTGATGGATGAGTTTCATCAACACGAACAGGATCACCATCGCCAGGATGGCGATCCAGGCTCCCGCGGTGAACTTGGTGATCAGCACCACCACCAGCACCGAGGCGGTCATCACCAAGCCGACGCTGTTGATCACCCGGGACTGTTTCATCCGGCGCCGCGCGCTCGGATCGGTCTCGGTGCGCAGCAGCCGGGTCCAGTGACGCACCATGCCCGTCTGGCTCAGCGTGAAGGACACGAACACACCCACGATGTAGAGCTGGATGAGTGCGGTCACCGCACCACCGAACGCGACGATGAACGCGATGGCCGCCAACGCGAGGAAGATGATGCCGTTGCTGAAGGCGAGGCGGTCACCACGGGTGTGCAGCTGCCGCGGCAGGTACCGATCCTGCGCCAGCACCGAACCGAGCACCGGAAAGCCGTTGAATGCGGTGTTCGCGGCGAGCATGAGGATCAGGGCGGTGGCCACCGCGACGAAGAAGAAGCCGATCGGGAAGCCGTCGAAGACGGCGTGCGCCAGCTGGGCGATCATCGCCTTCTGCTGATACCCCGGCGGAGCGCCGATCAGGTCCTGCGACGGGTCCATCACGTACTTCGCACCGATCTTCTCCGCGAGGGTCACGATCCCGAGCAGCAACACGATGGCGATCGACCCGAGCAGCAGAAGTGTGGTGGCCGCGTTGCGCGACTTGGGTTTCTGGAACGCCGGCACCCCGTTGCTGATCGCCTCCACCCCGGTCAGCGCCGCGCATCCCGAGGAGAACGCACGGGCGATGAGAAAGACGAACGCGATACCGACCAGGTGATTGTTCTCGGCGTGGATGCCGAACCCGGCGGTCTCGGCCTGCACGTCTCGACCCAGGATGAAGATCTCGACGTATCCCCAGATCAACATGACCAGCACGCCGAAGATGAAAGCGTAGGTGGGGATGGCCAGCACGCTGCCCGATTCTTTGATCCCGCGCAGGTTGACCGCGGCGAGCAGGACGATGGCCGCGACGCAGAACCACACCCGGTGATGCTCGACGAACGGGATCGCCGAGCCGATGTTCTCGGCGGCCGACGAGATCGACACCGCCACGGTGAGCACGTAATCCACCAGCAGCGCGCTGCCGACCGTGAGTCCGGCGGTGGGACCGAGGTTGACAGTGGCCACCTCGTAGTCACCACCACCGGAGGGGTACGCGTGGACGTTCTGCCGGTAACTGGCCACCACCACCGCCATCACGATGGCCACCGCGACGGCGATCCACGGCGCCATGGTCATCGCGCTCAGTCCGGCGACCGACAGGACGAGAAAGATCTCCTGCGGCGCATACGCCACCGACGACATCGCGTCGGAGGCGAAGACGGGGAGTGCGATGCGTTTCGGCAACAGGGTGTGGCCGAGTTTGTCGCTCCGGAACGGCCTGCCCAGCAGCAGTCGTTTGGTGGCGACCGACGCCTTCGACACGGTAGACACCACGCAACACTAAGACCTCGGTGCATCGAAGGCCACCACGACCCTCGGCGAGCGCGCCTGCTCCCGGATACATCACCCAATTCGCGGTCGGCGTGCCGCACCACCACTGCGCCGGGTAGGTTCAGATCGCGCGGCCCCGTCGCGACGGATGTCGCCGCGGCCGGACCGGTCACAACGCAGAGAAGGGCTCGGTGTGCGGGTAGTCATCATGGGATGCGGGCGCGTGGGATCGTCGCTGGCGATGGCCATGCAGAAGCGCGGTCACCAGGTGGTGATCATCGACCGCAATGCCACCGCCTTCGAGCGTCTGCCCGACACCTTCACCGGCGAGACCGTCGTCGGTGTCGGCTTCGACCGTGAGGTGCTCACCCGCGCGGGCATCGACAAGGCCGATGCGTTCGCCGCGGTGTCGTCGGGCGACAACTCCAACATCATCGCCGCACGGGTCGCGCGAGAGACCTTCGACGTCGAGCGGGTGGTTGCGCGAATCTACGATGCCCGGCGCGCGGAGGTCTACGAACGGCTGGGTATCCCGACGGTCGCGACGGTGCCGTGGACCACCGAACGCTTCGTCTCGGCGCTCGGCGAGACGTCGACCACCACCGAATGGCGCGACCCGTCGGGCACCATCGCGATCGCCCAACTCGAACTGCACGAGTCGTGGATCGGGGTCACCTCGGTGAAGTTCCAGGAGCTTACCGGCGCCCGGCTCGCCTTTCTCAGCCGTGTCGGCCGAGCGATCCTTCCGGAAGCGAAAACCGTTCTGCAACAGGATGACATCGTATTCGCGGCAGTTCGGCTCGACGACCTCGCGCGGGTGCGGGCAGAGGTGGCCGCACCCGCGAAACTCGACGACTGACCCGACGGTCCACGGAGGAGACAACATGAAAGTCGCGATCGCAGGCGCGGGCGCGGTGGGCCGGTCGATCGCCCGCGAACTCATCGCGGCCGGTCACGAGGTGACGCTCTTCGAACGTCTGCCCGCTCACCTGGACACCGAGTCGGTGCCCGGCGCCGCCTGGCTGCTGGCCGACGCGTGCGAGCTGACCAATCTCGAGAAGGCGCAACTGCAGTTGTTCGACGTGATGATCGCGGCGACCGGCGACGACAAGGCCAACCTGGTGGTCAGCCTGCTCGCGAAGACCGAGTTCGCGGTCAGCCGTGTCGTTGCGCGCGTCAACGATCCGCGTAACGAATGGCTCTTCGGTGAGGAGTGGGGTGTCGACGTCGCGGTGTCGACGCCGCGCCTGTTGGCCTCGCTCGTCGAGGAAGCCGTGTCTGTCGGTGATCTGGTGCGCCTGATGACCTTTCGTCAGGGACAGGCGAATCTCGTGGAACTCACGCTGCCCGCCGACACCCCGCTGGCGGGTAAGCCCGTCCACAAACTTGATCTGCCGCGCGACGCGGCCCTGGTGGCCATCCTGCGTGGCGGGCGGGTGATCGTGCCGCAACGCGACGACCCCATCGAAGGTGGCGACGAACTCGTCTTCATCGCCCCCGCCGAGACGGAATCCGCTCTGCACGAGGCGATGCGGATGGCCGGCTGAGCGACTCCCACACCAGGGAGATCAGTGCTATGTCTGCGGTTGCTCGTCGCGGCCGGCCCGCCGAACCAGCAGCACGGTGACCAGCACCGAGATCGCGGTCAGCGGCCAGCCCATGCCGATGCGGGTCGCCGCCAGCCACCCGGTGGCACCGTCGTCGTAGAGCGACGACTGTGCCAGGTAGCGCGCCAGGAAGACCAGTGCCCAGAACGCGGTCGCGACGTCGTAGGCGATGAGCGTGCGCCGATGCCGTCGCCACTGTGTCCCGGTTCCGTTGATCAGATTCCACGCGACGCCGACAATCGGCCAGCGGACCGCGATGGACACCGCGAAAACTCCCGCGTAGACCAGCGCGGTCCAGATGCCGAACAGGAAGTAGCCTTTGGCGTCCCCGACACGGTGGGCGATGAACACGCACAGCGCGACGCCGAGTAGCCCCGACACCGCAGGAGTGAGGGGTTCACGTCGACCCAGTCGGATCCCGAACACCACCAGCGCCGCCGCGAGCGCGCCCACCGTGGCCACCTGAAGGCCCCACGCGGCATTCATCGGGACGAAGACGATCACCGGAATGGTGGAGTAGATCAGTCCGGCGACACCGCCGATCTGGTCGAGAACCGTGGCCGGCGCCGCGGCACCGGACCGGTCGTCGGAGGGGTCAGTCGTCTCCGTCGCCATGCAGTTCGTAGTAGGGGTTGTAGATCACCTTGACGCCGTCGTGCTCGCCGACGCGACCGCGAACGGTGATCTTGCGGCCCGGCTCGATCCCAGGTATCCGGTTGCGGCCGAGCCATTTGAGGAAGACGATGTCGCTGCCGTCGAAGAACTCCGCCTTGACGCCGCTCTTCGCCGCGCGCGAGCAGGTCTCCACGGACCTGAGTTCGCCGTGCATGGTCACCTCGTCCCCGCGACAACACTCCACCGCGCGTTGCGCGCCGGTGGCCGCGGACTGCTCGGCGATCTTCTCCGCGTCGGCTTCGCCGAGGTCTTCGGTGAGGCGCCGTGTGAGCCGTTTGAGATATCCCGCTGTAGGCATCACAACCTCCAAGTACGAAATCGGTGGTCACATCGCGGTGTGCACATCTACTGGGCTTTCAGAGCACGCCGCGTGGGGCACAGCGGAGCGCGTAATCGTCAGCGTAGACCTCTGTACTCGTAGCACACAACGCGAGGCATGATCGATTCATGCCCGCAAAGGACACCGGCCACACGGCAGCGCCGACGGCCCTGATCGCTGTGCCCGGAACGGGTTCCGACGCCGACTACGTCGTTCGCGCCTTCGGTCCGGCGGCCCGGATGCTGGGCGTGGAACTCATCGCCCCCGACCCTACCGACGACCTGGTCAACGGCTACCTTCGGCACTTCGATCACGCGGCCGCCACCCACCGTCGCGTATTGGTCGGCGGCGTGTCGATCGGCGCGGCCGTGGCGCTCAGGTGGGCACTGGGACCCGCCGGCGCCTCACGGTGCGCCGGTGTGCTCGCGGCGCTGCCCGCGTGGAGCGGCGACCCGGACAGTTCACCGGCCGCGACGTCGGCCCGGCTGACCGCCGAATCGCTGCGCGACAACGGATTGTCGGCGACGGTCGGCGCGATGGCCGCCGACTCTCCGAAGTGGCTCGCGGCCGAGCTCACACGGTCGTGGCGTGCGCTCTATCCCGGCCTGATCGACCAGCTTTTCGCCGCCGCCGCCCACACCGCGCCCGACCTCGCGGACATCGCCGCACTGCGCGCGCCCCTCGCCGTCACCGCGGCCGTCGACGACCCGCTGCATCCCTATTCGGTGGCCGAGCAGTGGTGCGCGGCCGCGCCGCGCGCCGACCTGACCGCGGTGCGGCTGGCCGAGTGGGGTGCCGATCCGTCGCTGTTGGGCACTTCGTGCGCGCGAGGGTGGCTGCGGATAACCGGCTCAGCGGCGACGCCGACGGAATCGCTGCATCGCCGAGCCCGATGAACGCGGCTGCAGGTCGTCGTCGGCGGCGCCCGGTTCGTCGGCGGGATCGGTGGCCGGCACGTCATCGGTCACCGGGACCCGCGACTGATCGTCGGTGACCACCACCGCCTGCTCGAGCTGGTCGAGCGCGCCGCCGGGAATCCGGTTGTCTGTGGTGTCGAACGATTCGGCGTCGCCGCCCGACGGATCGGATGCCCAAGGATCTGACGCGGAGGTATCGGACGTGGAGGTATCGGACGTGGGGGTATCAGACGCGGAGGTATCAGACACCGAAGGATCAGACGCGTAAGCACCGGCGCCAGAAGGATCGGCGTCGATCTGATCGGCATCGGGCGGGGGAACGAAGCCGGGCGGCACCTGCGCACCCTGTGCGGCCATCTGGGCGAACATCTGTTGCTGCGCGGCCGCGACCTGCTCCGCCAGGACCGGCGGCAGGACGATCGGCAGCATCTCGCGCGGTGGCACCGGCTCGGCGCCGCGCCGGATCACCGACTCGGCGAGCACCGCGCGCGCGAGTTGGGCAAGTTCGGTGGCCGACTCGGTGGGCCCGCTGGCCACGCATCGCACCATCCAACGCGGACCGTCGACCCCGATGAACCGGTGCACACCGCCGGGGACCTCCGCGACGATCTCGCGTCCCCAGTGACCGTCCTCGACGCTGGTCGTGGCACCGTCGTTGCGCAGGGATTCCACCAGTTCGCGCACCACCTCGCGCCAGAGTCCGGGCGATTTCGGTGCGGCGAACGCCGTCACACTGATCCGTCCGTGGGGGGTGACGAGGTAGACGGCCTCCGGCTGGTGGTCGGCGCTCATCTCCACCGTCACCTGTCCGCCCTCGACCACGGGAACCAGCACCGAGCCCAGATCGAGGTGCGAGTTCTCCAGATCCTCGGCCGGGGTGTCGAGCGCCGCGATGTCGTAGGGTCCGGCCGCCTGGCCGATCCGCAGTACCGACTCGTCTTCGCGTGCCATCAGTTCAGGTTCTCCTCACGGGCTGACGGGTCCTCGCTCCCGAGTATGGCGTGACCCCCGCTCGATCCGTAACCACCCACGCCGCGACTGGTGTCGTCGAGTTCGTCGACCTCGACGATGTCGGGCAGTTCGACGCGTTGCACGACCAGCTGGGCGATCCGGTCGCCGCGTGCGATGGAGATCGTCTCCGCCGGGTCCAGGTTGACCAGGCACACCTTGATCTCGCCGCGATATCCGGCGTCGATGGTGCCGGGGGTGTTCACGATGGACAGACCCGCACGTGCGGCGAGCCCGGATCGTGGGTGGACCAGCCCGACCGTGCCCACCGGCAGTGCGATCGCGATGCCGGTGCCCACCACCTGCCGGCGACCGGGCAGGAGTTCGAGATCGATGGTCGAACACAGATCCACCCCGGCATCGCCGGGGTGGGCGCGGGTGGGCAACGGGATTCCGGCGTCGAGACGCCGCACGCGCAGCGATACGGCCGTGGGGTCGGGGGTGAATTCTGCGGGCACGCACGCAGACTACGCTGGCCGTGTGAGCGAACCCGAACCACCCGAGGCGGCACATTCGGCGACATCCGGGTCGTCCACGGAGTCGGCGGTCGACCGCTATACCGAGCGTTTGTGGGTTCCGTGGTGGTGGTGGCCGGCCGCCGCAGTGGTCACGGCCGTCGCCGGGTACGAGATCCAGTTGTCGGCCCACCGCGCGTCGTGGAGCTTCATCGGCTACATCGGCGTCGGCGCACTCTGTGTCTTGATGCTGTGGTCGCTGGGCCGACCGACAGTCCGGGTGACCGCCGACGGTGAGTTGCGGGCGGGAAAGGCCCGACTTCCGCGCTCGGTGATCGCCCGGGGGGCCAGTGTTCCGGCGAGCGCGAAGAGCGCGGCCCTCGGTCGCCAGCTCGATCCCGCCGCATTCCTGATGCACCATGCGTGGGTCAAGACCATGGTGCTGCTGGTGCTCGACGATCCCGACGATCCGACGCCGTACTGGCTGGTCTCGACCAGACATCCCGGCGAGGTACTCGCCGCCCTCGGCGTCGCTGACGCGACCGCCGGTGCGGGCGACTGATCGGGATCGGTCAGGCGCAGTCGACGCAGATCATCGAGTTGCCGTTCTCCCGCGCCAGTCGGCTGCGGTGGTACACGAGAAAGCAACTCGTACAGGTGAACTCGTCGGCCTGCTTGGGGATCACGCGAACCGAGAGCTCTTCGCCGGACAGGTCGGCGCCGGGGAGCTCGAACGATTCCGCGGTTTCGGATTCGTCGACGTCGACCGCCGACGACTGGGCCTCGCTGCGTCGCGCCTTGAGTTCCTCGAGCGAATCCTCGTTGAGTTCTTCGGTCTCCGTGCGTCGCGGCGCATCGTAATCAGTAGCCATTGTGTGCCTTACCTCGTTCAGTGGAGCCGACCGATCAGCTCGGCTTGTGGCCGCGCCGATCGTTGGGCGCAGTGCTCGCCGGGATTGTCTTGCCGGCGTCACGTCAACGTCGTGACCGGTGCAATTCGTTACCCGCAAACCATCGGACTTATGTGACCTTGATCACATTGAGCTGTGATCGATACACACCCGATGGCCGGCGGTGCGGAGTGCGGGCGCCCGAACAGTAGTCCATCGGGTTGCGACGGTCAACACCATGACCATCGCGATTCATTCCCGGCGGCCACGGGTCCGCCGATCTCGCTGCCGACGGCACCCCTCCGGCGCGCCGCACCGGCCTGTCGGGGGCCTGCCCCGCGAGCCTCTACAGTGGGCGCATACCGCACACGTGTGTGGAGAGGAGCGGAGTCCACGGTGGTCTCGAAGATTACGGTCGGCTACCCGACCGACGAGAAGGGTCGGCCATACCGACGACGCCGCTACCGCCCGGCGATCATCGCGGCCGTGGTTCTCGCGATCGCCGGCGTGATCGTATGGGCGGTCGCGCTCACCGACACCAACGCGGGCGCGGTTCCCACCGACTGCAACCAGCCCACGGCGGCCAGCGCCACATCCTCGGTGGCTCCGGGTGCACCGGCCGGTCCGATGCCAACGCCGACGGCCGCAGCGCCGAAACTCACCGCCGCCGACCGTGACGAGATGCTCGCGGTGCCGCCCGCTCCCCTGTCGGCATTCCAGGTACGTGTGCTCAACGCCTCCACCAAACGCGGTGCGGCACGCTCGGTCTCCGACGATCTGACCGCCCAGGGATTCAATCCGGTACCCGAGGCGCCCTACGCCGACGACACCGTCTACCCCAACCGCGACCTGAACTGCGTCGCGCAGATCCGCTTCGGTCCGGCGGGCAAGTCTGCGGCCGCCGCGGTCTGGCTGGCGATCCCCTGCGCACAACTCGTCGACGACGGGCGTCCCGGGACGTCGGTCGACGTGGCGCTCGGTGAGTACTACCAATCACTCGAGCAGTCCCAGGACACCCAGGCCGCGCTCGAGGCCCTGCGCTCGGCCGATCCCCGCAACCCCAAGGCGGGCGTCGATCCCGGACTGGTCAAGGCGGTTCACTCGCAGTCGTGTTGACCCGACCCGGTTGACCCGGTGCGGCCGCCCAACCGACCCGGCCGGGTTCAGGCGTCGGGGCCGAGCGGTCGTCGCGCACCGAACTCGTCGAGGGTCGCGATGAACTCGTCGGCTATTCCACTCGCGACGGCGATCGTGGCGTGGCCGTCGGCCGACCGTGAGTCCGGCGGCGGCGTGAGTACCACCGCGCCTGCCTCGGCCGCGATCAGACCACCTGCGGCCCAGTCCCACGGGCTCAGTCCATGCTCGAAGTGCGCGTCCACGGCACCGGAGGCAACCATGCACAGGTCGAGTGCCGCCGCACCGATCCGGCGTACATCGCGCACCCGCGGCAACAGTGCCGCGACGATGGCGCCCTGGGCCCGCCGACGCTGCGCCGCGTAGCCGAAACCGGTGGCGACCAGCGCCATGTCGAGTCGGTCGACACCGTTTGCCCGCAGCGGCGTTCTCACCCCGTCGGCGTGCATCCAGGCACCGCCACCGAGCGTGGCCGAGTACAGCACCCTCCGGGCGACGTCCACCACCGCCCCGGCCACCGACCGCCCGTGCACCTGCGCAGCCACCGACACCGCATACGCGGGGATTCCGTAGAGGAAGTTCACCGTGCCGTCGATCGGGTCGACCACCCACCGCACACCCGACGGCACCTCCACGCTGCCACCCTCCTCCTCGCCCAGGATCGCGTCGCCGGGCCGCAGTTCACCCAGACGTGAGCGGATGAGTTCCTCGCTCTCCGTGTCGGCGAGGGTCACCGGGTCGGTCGGCGTCGACTTGGCGGCCACTCCGTTGTCCACCGGGCCACCGGCCCCGAACAGTTCGGGCCGCCGGCGGCGGACATGGTCGGCGGCCGCGCTCGCCACCTCGACGGCCACCGCGCCGAGCGCGGCCACCCCCGCCGCATCCACCCCCACCGGATCGTTCGTCTGCCCGGCATCTGCCCACACGTCCCCTGAAGTCTCCACGCCTCCATCATGTCAGCCCGCGGACAGACACCCGTCAGGCAAACACTGGGCAACCGATTGCGCGGAGATCACGCACCACGGCCCCGACGTGGATAGCCTGAACAGGCACGACATCGCTACCCCGCGCCAGCACCGAGAGAGGACGCCGTCATGACCGACGAGCCCGCACCCGACACCAGCACGACGCCAACGAATCTCGGATTCGGGGTCGACGTCGGCGGATCCGGCATCAAGGGCGGGGTGGTCGATCTGGACACCGGTGAGCTGGTCGGCGAACGGTTCAAGGTGCTGACCCCGCGACCGGCCACACCCGACGCCGTCGCCGACAAGGTGGCCGAAGTGGTGGCGCACTTCGATTGGACCGGACCGGTGGGTGTCACGCTTCCCGGCGTCATCACCGACGCCACGATGCGCACGGCGGCCAACATCGACAAGTCGTGGATCGGTACGGACGTCTACAAGTTGTTCAGCGCGCACCTCGGCGATCGCGAGGTGTCGGTGCTCAACGATGCCGACGCGGCGGGCATGGCCGAGGACGCCTACGGTGCCGGGCGCGGTGTGGACGGCGTGGTGATGCTGCTGACCTTCGGTACCGGCATCGGGTCGGCGATCCTCATCAACGGCACGCTGGTACCCAACACCGAACTCGGGCACATGGTCGTCGGCAAGAAGGAGGCCGAGCACCAGGCCGCGTCGAGGATCAAGGATGAGAAGGGCTGGAGCTACGAGAAGTGGACCAAGAAGGTCAGCAAGGTACTCGAGGCCTACGAGGTGCTGTTCTGGCCGAAGCTGTTCATCGCCGGTGGCGGCATCAGCCGTAAGAGCGACAAGTGGATCCCGTTGTTGACCAACGCCACGCCGGTGGTGCCGGCCAAGCTGCTGAACACGGCGGGCATTGTCGGCGCCGCGATGGCCGAGGCCCAAGGGCTGCGGGTGTAACCCGGTTGCCGGGTTACACCGGCTTCGGCACCCCGGCTGACCTGCTGCTTGTCACATCGGCGGTGATGTTGTCGTTACAATGGTCGACACCGGTGATATGCACCGACAAGCCAACCTGATTCCAGCGGCGGTCCGCTGCGAATCTGTGTGTGTGAGATCGCGTTCGGAAAGGTTGTACGTGGCAGCCACCAAGACCCGCCAAAGCGACGCCGAGGTCGAGGAATCGACAACGTCGACAGCCCCGGCAGCCGCCAAGGAACCCGCAAAGAAGACGGCCAAGAAGGCCGCGAAGAAGGCACCCGCCCGCAAGGCGCCCGCGAAGAAGGCAGCCAAGAAGGCCAACGCACGGAAGGCGCCTGCGAAGAGCGCCGGCACCGAGCCCGACGCCGAGGTCCCCGCCGACGAGTTGGAGTCCGACGAGGCATCGATCGACGACATCGACGGCCCGGATGCCGAGCTCGACGACGTGGAACTCGACGCCGAGGACCTCGAGGTGGATGACGACGCCGAGTCCGATGACGACGCCGAGGACTCCGCCGACGACGAGGATTCGGCAGACGACGAGGATTCGGCAGACGACGAGACCGACACCACCGCGAACGCGCCGGTGGCCATCGCCGTTGTCACCACCAAGGCCGAGGAGAAGTCGAAGGACGACGCCCGCACCGCAGGTGACTTCGTCTGGGACGAGGAAGAGTCCGAGGCCCTGCGTCAGGCCCGCAAGGACGCCGAACTCACCGCGTCGGCCGACTCGGTGCGCGCCTATCTCAAGCAGATCGGCAAGGTGGCCCTGCTCAACGCGGAGGAGGAGGTGGAGCTCGCCAAACGTATCGAGGCCGGTCTCTACGCCACCGAGCGGCTGCGCCGGATCGTCGAATCGGGCGAAAAACTCAGTACCGCCCAGAAGCGCGACCTCAACTGGATCTCCCGTGACGGCAATCGCGCCAAGAATCACCTCCTGGAGGCCAACCTGCGCCTCGTGGTGTCGCTGGCCAAGCGCTACACCGGTCGCGGCATGGCGTTTCTGGACCTCATCCAGGAGGGCAACCTCGGTCTGATCCGTGCGGTCGAGAAGTTCGACTACACCAAGGGCTACAAGTTCTCCACCTACGCCACGTGGTGGATTCGGCAGGCCATCACCCGCGCCATGGCCGACCAGGCGCGCACCATCCGTATTCCGGTGCACATGGTGGAGGTCATCAACAAACTCGGACGCATCCAGCGCGAACTGCTCCAGGACCTCGGCCGCGAGCCGACGCCGGAGGAGCTCGCCAAGGAGATGGACATCACGCCGGAGAAGGTGCTGGAGATCCAGCAGTACGCGCGCGAACCCATTTCACTGGATCAGACCATCGGCGACGAGGGCGACAGCCAGCTCGGTGACTTCATCGAGGACTCCGAGGCCGTGGTCGCGGTGGACGCGGTCAGCTTCACGCTCCTGCAGGATCAGCTGCAGTCGGTTCTCGAGACGCTCTCCGAGCGCGAGGCCGGTGTGGTGCGGCTGCGGTTCGGCCTCACCGACGGTCAGCCACGCACCCTCGACGAGATCGGTCAGGTCTACGGCGTGACCCGCGAACGCATCCGCCAGATCGAGTCGAAGACGATGTCGAAGTTGCGCCACCCCAGCCGGTCTCAGGTGCTTCGGGACTACCTGGACTGATCTCCGTCGTCTGGCGCCTGGCCTGACGACAGACGTGCACCGGTTGCGTCGTTACCGCAGCGGGGCCCTTGGTCCCACCGTGGCCACTTGGTCTTCTGACCTGCTACCAGACGCCCGGCACGAGTCGGTGGCTGTGTCGTGTGTAGTCGGGCCAGGTGTCGGGAAAGGCGCGAGCAAGCATCGTCTCCTCGACCCGAATCCGGTACAGGTAGCAGGACGTGAGGACGACCGCAGCAAAGAGCCCACCGGCCCACGTCTGAAATCCGAGCGCTGCTCCGGTGAGGGTGAGAATGGTGGAGGTGTAGCCGGGGTGGCGCAGGTGCGCGTACACGCCGGTGGTCACCAGCTGTTGCCCGTCCTGGATCCGCAGCGTGCGGGTGTACGACCCGGCCAGCGACGTCATCGCGCGGACACGAAGGAACACGCCGGCGACCGCCACGGCAGCTCCCACCAAGCCGATGATGCGCCAGTTGCCGTGGAAATTGCCAACATCTCGCAGCAGCCACGGCGCCAGCAGCGCGACGACGATTCCAGCGATGACCACCGCGGTGCTGCGCCGGTCTTCCGGCGCCCCGGACCACTGCGCTGCCTGCCCGCGACCACGGGTAAACAGTTCGAGGGCTCCGTAGGCGACGAGTGCGGCTACTGACATCCAGTAGCTGACGGTCACCAACACGCTCATCGGGGTTTCTCCGTTCGATTGGAATGACTCATACGTTGGCCGGCAATTGCGCGGCGAGAGGCGCTCGAGCCTTGCTGGTCGAGCGCGGCGAGGACGTCATCGCACCAGGCGATCGACATGTCGAGGTAGTCCAACCCGAAGGTGTGCACGAAGGTCGGACCCCAGATGCCGTTCTCGTGGTCGGGGATCGAGCGGTGGGCACCGGGCACCACCTGCGCGAGCTGAGCTCTCAACTCCGCGTGGAGTGCTCGGCGCTCGAGCACGATCGCGCGGATTGCGTCTGCGCCGAGCAGGTCAGCGAACATGAGCTTGACCAGGCCCTCGTCGCGCATCGTCGGCGGCGCGGACGGCGAGCTCAGCCACGTATGGAGCGCCGTCAGGCCGGCATCGGTCAGCCGCCAGCGCTGGCGCGCCTGAGTGCCTTCCGGAGCGCCATGAGCCTCGATCAATCCAGCGTCGGACAGCGCATGCAACTGCGGATACAACTGACCGTCGCTGATCCCCCAGATCATGCCGGTCGATCGGCGAGACGCCTGGCGGATCTCGTAGCCGCTGCGCGGTGCCAGCGACAGAAACCCCAGGATCGCGCGGGCGGTGGGAGTCAGGTTCATGAGGGAAAAATACCTCTGGCAGATACACTCTGCAAGAGGCACTCTCGGAGATGCACTCTGTGAGAGCTGCTGGCAGGTGGACGCAGCGGTGTGACTGTTCTGCGTGCGGCCCCGACCGCCGCTCGACTGACGCATGTGATCCATGTCGCTGTGCGAGTAACGAGGGCGTGTAGTCGTGTTGCGGTCCGGAACACCCGTGTTAAGGGTGAGTGACGACACACCCGGCGGCGCGTCGGAACAATACCGAAGCCGAGAACGTCTGACACAGTGAGGTTGATGCATCGCCCGGATGTGTCGGCTCACGAAGGGAAGGCGACCGACAGGCGCCGGACCGGGACGGAGGAAACAATGTCTGACATCGCTACCACACCCCCGATCTCCATGCCGCTCACCGCTGCCGACCGTTGCGATCGTTGCGGCGCGGCGGCAAAGGTACGTGCCGTCCTGCCCAAGGGCGGCGAGCTTCTCTTCTGCCGCCACCACTTCAACGAGCACGAGGCACGACTGGTCGAGCTCAGCGCCACCGTCGTCGAATCGGCCGGCGAGCTGGTCTAGCGCGCATCACGAGACGTCGCCGACACCCCGGAGCCCACGCGGCCCGGGGTGTTCGCGTATCCGGGACCCGCAGTTCAGCGCCACTCCCGCAGCGCCTTGATCCGTTCCCGTAGCTGATCTGCCGTCGCCATCGCGGTGGGTGGTCCGCCGAGTTTGCCACGTAACTCGTTGTGTACGGCGCCGTGCGGCTTGCCGGTGCGGTGGTGATGCATGGCGACGAGACTGTTGAGTTCGCGACGCAGCGCGTGCAGGTTCTCTCCCGCGACGCGTGTATCGGCCACGTCGGTGACGGCCGGAGCGGCGGATGCCGCCGAACGCGTGTCCACCTGGTCCTGCTGCCGTTTACGCAGCAGCGCGCGCACCTGGTCGGCGTCGAGCAGCCCCGGCAGGCCCAGATAGTCCGACTCCTCGTCGCTGCCGGCGAATGTGGCGGTACCGAACGACGACCCGTCGAAGATCACCTGGTCGAGTTCGGCATCGGCATGCAGCGACTGGAACCCTTTCTCCTCGTCCCCCGGTTCGTCCTGCTGCTTGTTCGCATCCACGAGCAGGGCGTCGTCGAGCCCATCGGCGTCGCGATGCGGTTTGCCGAGAACATGATCGCGCTCGGCCTCCATCTGACTGGCCAGGTTGAGCAGCACCGGCACCGACGGCAGGAACACGCTGGCGGTCTCGCCGGGACGCCGGGAACGGACGAAACGTCCGATCGCCTGCGCGAAGTACAACGGTGTGGCGGCGCTCGTCGCGTACACGCCGACGGCCAGCCGCGGCACGTCCACGCCCTCGGACACCATGCGCACCGCGATCATCCATTCGTCGTCGGACGCGGCGAACTGGGCGATCCGCGACGACGACTTGGGGTCGTCGGAGAGCACCAGCACCGGCTTGCGGCCGGTGATCGACTCGAGGAGCTCGGCGTAGTCGCGGGCGACGGTCTGGTCGGTAGCGATCACCAGTCCCCCGGCGTCGGGCACCCCGTTGGCGCGCAACTGCCCCAACCGGGTGTGCGCGGCGGTGAACACCGCGGGAATCCAGTCTCCGTGGGCGTCGAGGGCGGTGCGCCACGCCCGGGCGGTCTGCTCCGCCGACAGGGGTTCACCGAGCCGCGCCGTGTACTCCTCACCGGCCGACGTCCGCCAACTCGCCTGGCCCGAATACGCCAGGAACACCACCGGCCGGACCACGCCGTCGGCGAGCGCGTCGCTGTAGCCGTAGGTGTGGTCGGCGCGCGACCGCAGCACCCCGCCCTCTTCGGGTTCGTAGGTCACGAACGGGATCGGCGAATCATCCGACCGAAACGGCGTTCCGGTCAGCGACAGCCGTCGCACCGCGTCGGAAAAGGCCTCACGAATGGCATCACCCCACGACTTCGCGTCGCCGCCGTGGTGGATCTCGTCGAGGATCACCAGGGTGCGCCTGTTCTCGGTGCGCACCCGGTGCCGTGACGGGTGCGCGGCGACCTGCGCGTAGGTCAGCGCCACCCCGTCGTAGTCGCTGCTGGTCTGCCCGGTGGAGTTGCTGAAACGGGAATCCAGCGCGATGCCGACCTTCGCCGCGGCCTGCG
The DNA here is from genome assembly GCF_053588635.1 of Gordonia sp. NPDC003425. Lineage (NCBI taxonomy): Bacteria > Bacillati > Actinomycetota > Actinomycetes > Mycobacteriales > Gordoniaceae > Gordonia > Gordonia sp. NPDC003425. Next base: position 37,385 of record NZ_JBSFQI010000016.1, read on the forward strand.
CCCACTGATGCTTCAGATGCTCGGTCGGGGTCACCACGGTCACCTGGTCGACGGTCCGGTCGTCGAGCAGTTCACGCGCGACCCGCAGACCGAACGTGGTCTTGCCCGCGCCGGGCGTGGCGACGGCCAGAAAATCCGTGGGACGTCGCGTCAGGTATCTGGTCAGGGCTCGCCGCTGCCATGCGCGCAGCGGCGGGGCCGAGGACACGGCAACACTGTCAGCAGAGGTCACGAAACACTTGCTCCCGACGACGTGAGGGCATGAAACAGCCCCTCGGCAACAACCGATGCGATGACGTCGCACCGCAACCCGAGGGGATGGCTGCCATGCTACCGGCACCGGCGGCCGACGCTACCGGCGACACGTGCCGGACACGCCACACCGCCCTGTCCGCGGCCGGCTCGGGCACGCCCGGCGAGGCGATCACCCATCTTCGGCGCGCATCAGGGATGCTGGAGCCATCACCACGTCACGACGCAACCCGGTTCCGCTCACCGACGCGATCACCGCGCCGGTCGAGTCCGCGCGTCCGGATCGCCGCGACCGGCGGCCGGCACCGGTGTCGATCGACCTCGCCGTATCCGAGCCGGTGGCCGACGACCGGCCCGACGCAGCCACCCCAGACCGCAGCACAGCCACCCCCGACCGCGACGCTGCGACCAGCGACGGACCGCCGGTGCTGCGCAACATGCACCGCGTGGTGTGGCGGACGATCGTCAACGCGTGGGATCACGGCATCGTCGGGTGGTCGGCGCAGGCGGCGTTCTGGCAGGCACTCTCGCTGCCACCGCTGCTTCTCGGGCTGCTCGGCAGCGTCGGCTACATCGCGGGCTGGTTCGGACCCGACACCGTGGAGGTCATCTCCGACCGGATCATCAGCTTCGCCGACCGCACGTTCTCGGCCAGTGTCGTGACCGACCTGATCACCCCGACCGTCGACAACGTGCTCGGCCGCGGCCGGGTCGGCGTCATCTCGGTGGGCTTCATCCTGTCGCTGTGGGCGGGGTCGTCGGCGGTGTCCTGTTTCGTCGCGTCGATCGTCCGCGCCCATGACCAGCACGAGGTGCGAAACCCGGTGTGGCAGCGCATCTTCGCCCTGCTGCTCTACCTGGTGTTCCTGGCGGTGTCGGTGCCGTTGCTGCCATTGGTGGCGCTGGGGCCGAACTATCTGCACGAGATCTTGCCCGATTCATGGGATCCGGTGGTGAGCACGATCATCGACTACGGATACTTCCCGTTCGTGGCGTTGCTGCTGCTCCTGGTGCTGACCACCCTGTATCACCTGGCGCTGCCCAACCCGCTGCCCTGGCACCGGCTGGTGGCCGGGGCCGTGCTGGCCGGAGTGGTGTTCTGGGTCGCGAGCTACATCCTGCGCATCTATCTGACGGCCATCACCCGCGCCGGATACAGCTATGGCGCGCTGGCCACCCCGATCGCATTCCTGCTGTTCACGTTCTTCCTGGGTTTCGCGATCGTGATCGGGGCGGAATTCAACGCCGCGATCCAGTCGATGTGGCCCGCCGCCCCACCCGCGACGGCCCACGTCCGGCACTGGGTGCACACGCAGACCGCAGAGGTCACCGGCCACATCAAGTCGCTGCCCGACCGCTTGGCGAGCGGTCCGATCCGGCGCGCGCCATCACCCGACGACGGCGTCCGAGATCCCGGTCGGCCGGGCGGCGACTGACGTCGTGGTGGCCGCCGAGCCGATCCCGAGCCGGTCTCAGCTCTTGCGCATCCGGGCGTAGATCTTCTTGCACTTGGGGCACACCGGCGATCCCGGCTTGGCCGAGCGCGTGACCGGGAATGTCTCCCCACACAGAGCGACCACGTGATTGCCCATGACCGCGCTCTCGGCGATCTTGTCCTTCTTGACGTAGTGGAAGAACTTGGGCCGATCGTCGTCACCCCGATCGGTGGCGTCGCTGTCGGGACGTTCGTCGGTCTTGGTGTCCGAGAATTCGTCGAGGTCGGGCCGCTCGATGGTTTCCGTTGCCATGCGCTCTATTGTGCGCCTTTCACCCGCATTCGCCACGGGGCGGGGCGCAACCGCAAACGACCCGCTCGCGGCGGGTGCATTCCGCCGCAGAAAGTGGAACAGTGGTCACATGGGCAATGAGGGACCGTCACGCGAGCGCGCGGCGTCCGAGGCCTTCCTGATCACAGACGCGCAGGAATCCCTGGACGCGCAGCACAGAGCCCGCGTACGCAAGTATCTGACGCTGATGGCTTTTCGCGTGCCCGCACTGGTGATCGCCGGAATCGTTTACAGCGCAACGGGTTCGGGCCTGTGGGCGCTGGCCATCGTGGTGGCCTCGATTCCCCTTCCGTGGGTGGCCGTGCTGATCGCCAATGATCGGCCGCCCCGCAAACGCGGCGAAGTACCGCATTACAAATACGGTTCCGACCACCGCGTGATCGGGCCGCAGTCGCTCGACGAGCACGCGCCGCGCCGCGCCGACGACACCCCGACGGTCATCGATTCGACGATCGCCGACCCCTGGCATCGGCCCTGACGGGTCACTCACCCGTTCGGACTCCAACTCTCAGCATCTTCTCAGTCCCGAGGATTCTCCGCGGTGCGTTGTCGCAGGTCGCGGGTCCTCCTGGCGCAACGACCGAATCCGGCCGGGAACTATCCCGCGCCAGGGGGCGTTGCACCCTCTGAATGCACTTCGAGTCAGGAGGCCGAATGTCACGCACCACCACGTCCACCACAGTCAGCGCTTCCACCACAGTCATCGACGATGAGCCCGGCCGGTCCCGGCCGGCCATGACCGAACAGGATCTCGACGCCCAGTCACCGGCCGCGGACCTCGTTCGCGTCTATCTCAACGGAATCGGCCGCACCGCCCTGCTCAACGCGGAGCAAGAAGTCGAGTTGGCCAAGCGGATCGAGGTGGGCCTCTACGCCAAGCATGTGCTGGAGAACCGTAAGCGTCTCTCGGCCGTCAAGAAGCGCGACCTTGCAGTCATCGTCCGCGAGGGCGAGGCGGCACGATCGCATCTCCTGGAGGCCAATCTCCGCCTGGTGGTGTCGCTGGCCAAGCGCTACACCGGTCGTGGCATGCCGCTGCTCGACCTGATCCAAGAGGGCAATCTCGGCCTGATCCGTGCGATGGAGAAGTTCGACTACGCCAAGGGGTTCAAGTTCTCCACCTACGCCACCTGGTGGATTCGCCAGGCCATCACCCGCGGCATGGCCGATCAGAGCCGCACCATCCGGCTTCCCGTCCACCTCGTGGAGCAGGTCAACAAGTTGGCCCGGATCAAGCGTGAACTGCACCAGCAGCTGGGCCGGGAGGCCACCGACGAGGAACTGGCCAACGAGTCCGGCATCCCCGCGGAGAAGATCGCCGACCTGCTCGACCACAGCCGGGACCCCGTGAGTCTCGACATGCCGGTCGGCAGCGATGAGGAGGCGCCACTCGGTGACTTCATCGAGGACGCCGAGGCCACCTCCGCGGAGAGCGCGGTGATCGCCGGGTTGCTCCACTCCGACGTCCGGGCCGTCCTCGCCACCCTCGACGAACGCGAACAGCAGGTCATCCGGATGCGCTACGGCCTCGACGACGGTCAGCCGCGCACGCTCGATCAGATCGGCCGCATGTTCGGCCTGTCCCGCGAGCGGGTGCGCCAGATCGAACGTGAGGTGATGGGCAAGCTGCGTCAGGGTGAGCGCGCCGACCGCCTGCGGGCCTACGCGAGCTGACCCCACGCGCCCTGGTTCACGAGCGCTCCTAATTCAATCGTCTCGGTCCGGTGTCCGCCTTGGTGGGCACCGGGCCGATTCGTATCTGCGCGTTGAGCACCGAGGCGGCCTCGGATGAGGCCAGCACCGGGTCGACGATGATCTCGCGGACCTCCGGGATGTCGTCGGCCAGCGTGGAGACGCGCAGCAGGAGATCGGCGAGTTCGGCACGGTCGGCGGGCTCTTCACCGCGGTAGCCGTTGAGCAGCAGTGAGGAGCGCGGCTCGGAGATCAGTTCCTCGGCGTCGACGTCGGTGATCGGGATCGCCCGATATCCGCGATCGCCGAGAAGTTCGAAAGTGCGCCCGGACAACCCGAACGAGATCAGCGAGCCGAACGACGGGTCGTCCCCGACGTGGATCATGGTCCCGATTCCCTTGGGTGCCATCTTCTGCACATGCAGGACGTGATCGCCGGTCAGCTCCACCAGTTCGGCGAAGGCCGTCACTACGGCGGTCGCGTCGGGCAGGTCAAGCCGGGCACCCTCACGGTCCAGCCGGCCCCGCCATCCCGCGGACGTTGCCTTCACCGCCACCGGGAATCCCAGTTCGCGACCGGCCGCGGAGGCCTCGTGCATTGTGTGGACCTCGCGGAACGGCACCACATTGATCCCGTAGGCGGCCAGCACGTGCGCCGACTCGGTGTCGGTGAGGGTGCGGGTCGACGCGCCCTCCTCACCGGTGGCGGTGAGCCCGACCATGGCCTCGCGGACATGGGTACGGGCCAGCTCGGCATTGATTCCGGCGGGTCGGGGAATCTCGGGTTCTGGCCGGCCACGCCATTTGGCGTACTGCCAGGACCGGGCCAGCGCGACCGCCGCACGTTCGGGTGAGCCGTAGGACGGGATGGAACCCCGCTCCGGCAGCCCCGACGGTCCCGGCTTCATCAGGCCGGGCGGAATGCCCTCCACAGCGAGGAAGGTGGTGACGATCGGCTTCGCCGCGTCCGCGTCGGGCGTGTTGGCGGCGGCCATCAGTGCTCGCGCGTGCCAGTCGGCGTCGACGGCGACCGGCGGCACGAACACCACCAGAATGGCGTCGACACCCGGATCCGCCATGGCCTGTGCCACTGCTGTCTCGAACTCCGCTTCCGACGCCCCGGCACCCAGGTCGATCGTGTCGAGCACCTCGAGGCCACCGGTGCGGGCGGTATCGGCGGCCAGACTGCCCAGCACCGACGAATTGCCGATGATGCGGGTGCGTGGTCCCCGTGGCAGCGGCTGGTAGGCGAACAGCGTTGCGCAGTCGAAGAGTTCGGGAATGGTGTCCACCTGGATGACGCCGGCCTGTTCGAGCACCATCTCGGCGATGCGGTCGTCGAGGCTCGCCCCGCCCGACCGGCACGCGCGCACCGGACTCATCGCTCCCTTACCCGATTTGACCGCCACGATCGGCTTACCGCGCGACACGCGCCGTGCGATGCGGGAGAACTTGCGCGGATTGCCGAAACTCTCCAGGTAGAGCAGTACGACGTCAGTGGCGGTATCGGTGTCCCAGTACTGGAGCAGGTCGTTGCCCGAGACGTCCGCGCGGTTGCCCGCGGACACGAAGGTGGACAAGCCGATCTGCCTGCGTGCGGCGGTGTCGAGGATCGCGATCCCCAGGGCACCGGACTGGCAGAAGAATCCGACGTTGCCGGCCGCCGGGATCCGGGGCGCGAGGGTGGCGTTGAGGGCGATGTCGCGGTCGTTGTTGGCCACGCCCAGCGCGTTGGGGCCCACCAGGCGCATGCCGTGGGCACGGACCTGCTCGACCAGGCGGAGTTCGCTCTCCAGTCCCGCCTCACCGCTCTCCCCGAAGCCGGAGGACACGATGACCAGGGTGCGCACCCCTTTGACCAGGCAGTCGTCGAGGACCTCGTCGATCGCGGCGGCCGGCACCGCGACCACGGCGAGATCGATCGGGTCCGGGATGTCACGGACGGTGGGATAGGCGCGGATGCCGCGCACCGACGGCGGGCGCAGCCGTTCGGTGCGCGCCGGACCGTGCCGCCGGTTCGACGCGCCTCGGCGTGCCTGTGCGTCGATGCCGCGCGGCGTGTCCTCGGCCGCGTCGTCAGGGTGGTGCTCGGGGCCGTTCACCGGGAAGACCGGCCCGGTGAATCCGCCGGCGATGATGTTGGCCAACAACGCGTTTCCGACCTTCTTCGGATCGGTGGAGGCCCCGATCACCGCCACCGAGGCCGGCCGCAGCAGGTTGGCGACGCTGCGTGCCTCGGACGCGCGTTCGCGCGCGTTGCGCACCGACAACAACGCCTCGGTCGGGTCGATGAGGAACTCGACGTGCACCGTCGAGCCGTCGAAGGCCCGCGAGATCTGATAGCCCGCGTCGCGGAACACCGTCACCATGTTCGGGTTCTCGCTGAGCACCTCGGCCTCGAAACGGGTGAATCCGTTCTCGGCCGCGGCACCGGCGAGGTGCTCGAGCAGGATCGGTCCGAGTCCGCGTCCCTGGTGTTCATCGGCGACGACGAACGCCACCTCGGCCGAGTCGGGCTTGCCGTCGGCGGCCAGACCCTCATAGATACCGATGGCGATGATCTCACCGCCGAGAACCGCCACCAGCGCGACGCGTTGCCGGTGGTCGACGGTCGTCATCCGTGCGACCTCCCGCGGCGGCAGCGTGGGCGTCGGGCCGAAATACCGCATGTACCGCGTGCGTTCGGAGAGTCCGCTGTGGAATCGCACCACCCGGTCGGCGTCGTCGGGGACGATTGGGCGCAGGTGCACCACGCCTCCGTCGGAGGCGAGCACGTCGGCGATCCAGTGCCGGGGGTAGTCCCAGGGTCCGCGGTTCTCCCCGTCGGCCACCGCGGCGCCGGCCGGATGCGTGCCGTCGGCGGGCGACCCGGCCGTCGTCGACCCGCTCGGTGCGGGATCGCCGGCGGGGTGCGGTGTCGCCGGTGCCGGTCGTTGATCGGCGTCAGTCACGGGGATCCTCCGGGTCGAGGCCATGCAGGGGAAAAACGGCGTTGCGGGTCGCCATGATCGCGCGGTCGGTCTGACGCTGTGCGGTCTCGGCGATGCCCGGGGGCGGCGGTTGTCCGGTGTCACCGTCCCACGCGACGTAATCGACGTCACCGTCGTCACCCATCACCCCGACAGGGTCCTGCGAGTACTCCGAATGTACGGTCGCGGCGATCTGTGTGGCAGTGGCACACCAGGATTCGTCGATACGGGTAGTCGGGTCGACATCGCGGTCGAGGACCACACCGAGCAGGTGGGACCAACTGCGCGGGACCACGTTGACCACGCCGTACCCGCCGCCGCCGACCGCGAGCCAGCGCCCCTCGCAGTAGCGTTCGGCGAGGTCACGCATCGCGATCATCGCCGCGCGCTGGCCCTCGACGGTGAGTGCGAGGTCGGTGAGCGGGTCGGCGAGATGGCTGTCGGCGCCGCATTGGCTGATGAGCACCTGCGGCCGGAACTCGGCGATCAGCGACGGCACCACCGCGTGAAAAGAGCGTAACCACAACCGGTCCGTGGTTTCCGGCATCAGCGCGATGTTCACCGCACTGCCCGCCCCGTCGCCCTCGCCCACCTCGGTGGGCCAGCCGGTGCCGGGCCACAACGTGGCCGGATGCTGATGCAGCGACACCGTGAGCACCCGCGGATCGTGGGCGAACGCCACCTGCACCCCGTCACCGTGATGGGCGTCGATGTCGATGTAGGCGACGCGGTCGAACCCGTTGTGCAGCAACCAGTCGATGGCCACCGCGCAATCGTTGTAGATGCAGAATCCGGCAGCGCGTGACCGCATCGCGTGGTGCATGCCGCCGCCGATGTTCACCGCGCGGCGCACCGCACCGGAGCCGATGGCCTGCGCCGCCGCGAGGGTGCCCCCCACCAACAGTCGCGCCGCCTCGTGCATGCCGTCGAACACCGGATTGTCGGAGTCGCCGAGACCGAAGAGCCGCTCGAGCAACGGTCCCGACAGCGATGCCATCCCCGAACCCACCGCGCGCACGGCGTCGACGTAGTCCTGACTGTGGATGACGGTGAGCGCGTCGTCGTCGATGTCGAGGGGTGGCGCTGTCTCGATGTCGTCGAGCACTCCGAGACTCTGCGCGAGCGTCATCGTGAGTGCGAGCCGAACCGGGTTCATCGGATGGGTATGTGCCCATCGGTATGTCAGATAATCTTCGCTCCAGATCACTGCCGCGGTCATCATCGACCCCACTGTTCTCGCACGTATCCCAGGCTAGTGCCCCAACGCGGCGCCCGAGGCTGATCGGCATGTGAAGCTGAGCTCCTCATGCAGGTCAAGGTACCCTTGGTTAGGACGAAGGGACGGCGCACAGTGAACGATCTGGTCGACACCACCGAGATGTACCTCCGCACCATCTACGACCTCGAAGAGGAGGGCATCGTCCCATTGCGGGCACGGATCGCCGAGCGCCTGGAGCAGAGTGGTCCCACGGTCTCGCAGACCGTGGCCCGGATGGAGCGCGACGGCCTGTTGCGGGTTGCCGGTGACCGTCACCTCGAGCTCACCGACAAGGGGCGCAGTCTCGCCGTCGCGGTGATGCGCAAGCACCGTCTGGCCGAACGCCTCCTGGTCGACGTGATCGGGATGCCGTGGGATGAGGTGCACGAGGAGGCGTGCCGCTGGGAGCACGTGATGAGCGAGAACGTCGAGCGCCGACTGCTCGCGGTGCTGGAGAATCCCACGACCTCGCCGTACGGCAATCCCATTCCCGGTCTCGAAGAGCTCGGACTGGCCGATGCGCCGGTCACCGACGGCGCCACGCGGCTCTCCGACCTGCCCCAGGGCGATCCGGTGGCCGTGATCGTCCGCCGCCTGTCCGAGCACGCCCAGTCCGACGTCGAACTCATCACTTCGCTGCGCGAGGCCGGCGTGGTGCCCAATGCCCGCGTGACGGTCACCTGCAGCCCCAACAAGGTGGAGATCAGCACCCCCGGCCACGACGGTCTGACGCTGTCGCCGGACATGGCGCACGCCATCTTCGTGGAGAAGGTCTGACATCCTCCCAGGTCTGGTCTGAGTCTTCGCGGGCGATGCTGGGCCGGGTCCGGGATCAGCCGGCGTCGCGGAGGGTGGCGCGTGGGATGTCGAGGCCCAAGCGCGCCGCCATCGCATACGAGTCGTCGATGAGTTGCCACAGGGTGTGCGGGCGCATGCCCCGGCGCAACGCCGAGTCCAGGAGCACCGCGAAGTACCACGTGGGGTCGGCCTCGAGTGCGCAGTCCAGCGCCACCGCGGCGTGGGCGCCCTCGCCGCCGATGTAGTGCAGGTGCGCCAGGAGGGTCGCCGCGCTGGCGCGTCCGGTGCCGGTCAGTCTGCGGCACAGTTCCCGCCACAGAGATTCGGCGGCGTGGCGCAGATCGGTCACCGCGAACGCCAGCGCCGCATCGCGCACGCGCAGATCGCGGATCGCGCGATCGAGCCGGGCGACCGTCGCACAGTCGAAGCGCGGGAATGGGGTGGTCAGTGCCTCGAGGATCGCCGCCAGCAGTTCGGCCGACGACTCCGCTTGGCCGCCGGGGATGCCGGCTCGGTCGTCGCAATCGGCACGTCGGCCATCGCAATCGGCAGCGTGACAGTCACCGTCGCAGTGCTCGGTGGGCTCGAGCATGCGGCGCATCTCGTCGCGTTCACCCAACACGGGGCGACCGTTCTCCACCAGTCCGGCGACCGCGGTGGGTGAGGTGCGCGGATCGCGCAGCCGCCCGACGTCGTCCGACCCGGTGTCGGGTGTGCCGGTGTCAGGTGTGCCGGTGTCGGGTGTCCCACAGTGCCAGACGCGGCGCCAGATCGCGCCGGACTCGAAGCAGGGCACGACGTATCCGGCTGCCAGGCCCGCCGAGCCGCCGCAGTGCCTGTCGACGATGGCGATGATGCGGCGGTAGTGCGCGTCGTCGGCGCCGTACCTGTCGTCGCAGACGACGGCGACCACCGTTGTGGCGCCGTAGTTCTCGAGTATGTCGCCGAGATTGGAGATCACCTCGGTCATCGCCGGGGTGGGTCGGCCGTCGGGCCGGAGATCGAGATCGTGCCGCATCGTGGCGTCCACGCGTGTTGCGTCGGCCAGTGCGACAAGGATGAGCGAACGCCGGGGGATGAAGCCGAGGAGGGCGGGGATCGCGGTGAGCAGGCCCGTCGGCGACAGCTGTGGTTGATGTGCCATGGCGCCCATCATCGGGGCGCTCGACGACTCGTCCGGCAAACATCGAACGTCGCGAGCCACCTTGTGCACCGGCACAGGTGCATCCACAAGTTCGGCCTCAGGTACCGAACGCCTTCGCCTGCACCTTGGTGAACAGTTCATGGAGTTGAGCGGCGGCGTCGGGTGCGATGTCCCCGGCAGACGGCCAGCGGTACTGCGCATACACCCGCACGTCACCACGCTGACCCATCAGCGTGAGCGTGCGGGTCATCAGCGGCGCCGCGTCGCCGCCGGTCTGTTCGGTGCGCAGGATGGCAGCCGTCTTCACCCCGGGCAGTGCGGTGGGGGCCGGCCGGACCTGGGTTTGGATCTCGGTGGTGGCGGTCGCCGGGTCGCCGGTCATCGCGCGAGGACAGCGGCGTGCCCGTTCGGTGACGGTATCGAGGTCGTGGTCCACGCCGGCCACCGCGGTGGAGAAGGTGGAGCGTTGCGCGGGCACCGTCGCGACGTAGACCACGGCGCCTTCGGCGGAGACCGCCGCCGGTTGGCAGTTCTGCGGCGAGTAGGCGGACGCGACGGGCCGTCCGATCAGATCACCGAGCGCATAGGCCACCGCGTTCGGCGGCACGCGGGTGGCCCCCGGAACGGGGAAATCGGCGGCGGTGACCGACCGTGCGGCCAGATCGGACGTCCCGCCCACGGCTGCCCCGCCGACGGTGCAGGCGGACGTCAGCAGGCAGGCGGCCACAAGTCCGAGTGCGGCGGGCATGGTCAATCGGGGCACGGTCTCACTGTGCCATCGGCGCCCGCCCCGGCCACCCCGACACTCCGCCGAGCCGGGAATGCCGCGACACCGCGCTGTCGTTGAACAACCGGACATCGCACCTGCCCGTATCCGGGGGCTGCCGCCGCAGTCTCGCCGACCAGCGTGATTGGCCCCATCCACCCGGGATGCGGGACAATGTGAGGTGGTGCACGACCGGCACCGCAGTGACTACGCCGTGACGGTCACAGAGAGGAGGGACGACATGAATTCCCAGCCCGAGCAGCAACGCCCGCTCTACGAACTGGCCTTTCCGGCGCCCCGCGTCGCCGACGACGCCGGGACGGGACCCGTGCTGATCCACGCGCTCGACGGCTTCGCCGACGCCGGTCATGCCGTGGCATTGGCGTCGAAGAACCTTCGCGACACTCTCGACTCCGATGTGGTCGCGACCTTCGACAACGACGAACTGATGGATTACCGCTCCCGGCGGCCCACGATCTCCTTCAGTGGCGAGACCTTCACCGACGTCGAGATGCCCGAACTGATGCTGCACGCCGTTCGCGACAACTCGGGACGGCCGTTCCTGCTGCTGTCGGGTTCCGAACCCGACCTGCGGTGGGAGAAGTTCACCGCCGCGATCGAGCAACTCGCCGACCATTTCGCGGTGACCGACGTCATCGGTCTCAACGCGATCCCGATGGCGGTACCGCACACCCGGCCGGCGGCCGTCACCGCGCACGGCAACGAACCGGACTCGCTCGGTGATCTGCCGCGCTGGGGATCGGCGATGAAACTCCCGGCCAGCGCGTCGATGCTGCTCGAGCTGCGGCTCGGACAGCACGGACGCCGTACCGCGGGCCTGTCGGTGCACGTTCCGCATTATCTGTCGCAGACCGACTATCCGGGCGCGGCTGCCCGGCTGCTGGAAACGGTGTCGGGCCTCACGGGTCTCGACCTGCCGGTCACCGCGTTGGAGCAGGCCGCGGACACGGTCCGCGAGCAGGTCGACAAGGAGGTCTCCGGCAACGCGGAGATCGAGTCGGTGGTGTCCGCGCTCGAGGCGCAGTACGACTCCTTCGCCGCGGCGCAGGCCGAGCGCGCCTCGTTGCTGGCGGCCGACGAATCACTGCCCAGCGGTGACGAACTCGGCGCCGAACTCGAACGCTTCCTCGCCCAGCACTCACGCGACGAGGGTGAGGGCGGGAACGGGTCCGGCGATTCCGGCGACGGTGGTTGGCCATCACAGATCTGAGTGACCCCGCCACCGCGGAGCCCGAGTCGTCGTCGGTGCTGACCCCGGTCGACGACGACGATCGCGCGTTCGAGGCGTTCACCTCGTGGTGGTCGGCGCGTGGCATCGATCTCTACCCGCACCAGGAAGACTCGCTGCTCGAACTGATCTCCGGCAGCAACGTGATCCTGGCCACCCCGACCGGTTCGGGAAAGTCGCTGGTGGCCTCCGGCGCCATCTACTTCACCCGCTGTCACGGCAAGCGCGCCTTCTACACCGCGCCGATCAAGGCACTGGTGAGTGAGAAGTTCTTCGACCTGTGCGCCCAGTTCGGCGCCGACCAGGTGGGTCTGCTGACCGGTGACGCCTCGGTCAACGCCGACGCCCCGATCGTCTGCGCGACAGCAGAAATCGTCGCGAACCTCGCGCTGCGCGACGGTCCGGGGAGCGACATCGGGGTGCTGGTGTCCGACGAGTTCCACTTCTACGGCGAATCCGACCGGGGCTGGGCGTGGGAGGTCCCGCTGATCGAACTGCCCCACACCCAGTTCCTGCTGATGTCGGCGACGCTGGGTGACATCAGCTTCTTCGTCGACGATCTGCGCAGACGCACCGGTCGCTCCACCACCGCCATCACCGGCACCCACCGGCCGGTACCCCTGGAGTACAGCTACGCGATGACGCCGGTCCACGAGACCATCGAAGCGCTCATCGATGCGGGTCGCGCGCCGATCTACGTCGTCCACTTCACGCAGGCGGCGGCGGTGGAGCGGGCACAGGCGCTGCTCTCGGCACGCATCTGCGACAAGGCCGAACGAGCCGTGATCGCCGAGGCCATCGGCGATTTCCGCTTCTCCACCGGTTTCGGCAACACGTTGTCCAAGCTGCTGCGTGCCGGGATCGGCGTCCACCACGCCGGCATGCTGCCCCGCTATCGGCGTCTCGTCGAACGCCTCGCCCAGCAGGGGCTCCTCAAGGTCATCGCCGGCACCGACACGCTCGGCGTCGGCATCAACGTGCCGATCCGCACCGTCCTGTTCGCCGGGTTGAGCAAGTACGACGGCACCCGGGTGCGTCGGCTGCGGGCCCGCGAGTTCCATCAGATCGCCGGGCGCGCCGGACGCGCCGGCTTCGACACGGTTGGTTACGTGGTGGCCCAGGCACCCGACCACGACGTGGAGAACGCGCGCGCGGTCGCCAAGGCGGGCGACGATCCGAAGAAGTTGCGCAAGCTGGTGCGCAAGAAACCCCCCGAGGGTTTCGTGTCGTGGGGCGAGCAGACGTTCCGGCAGCTGGTGGACGCGCCCGATGAGCCCCTGCGCTCGCATTTCCGGATGACCACCGCCATGCTCCTCGAGGTTCTCGGCCGCCCCGGCGACTGCTTCGCGGCGACCCGGCATTTGTTGGAGGACAACCATCTTCCGCGTGACCGGCAGTTGCGCCAGATCCGGCACACCATCCGGCTGTATCGGGATCTGCGCGATGCGGGGATCGTCATCCAACTCGACGAACCCGACGCCGAGGGACGCCACGTCGCACTGAGCGTGGACATGCCGGAGAATTTCGCGCTGACCAATCCCTTGTCGGCGTTCGCGCTGGCGGCCTTCGAGATCCTCGACCCCGACGCGTCGACCCATGCGCGCGACGTGATCTCGGTGCTCGAATCCACCCTCGAGGACCCGCGCCCGGTGTTGATGGCACAGCGCAAGGAGGCACGCGACGCCGCGATCGCGGAGATGAAGGCCGACGGCATCGAGTACGAGGAACGCATGTCCCGGCTCGAGGAGATCACCTGGCCGCGCCCGCTCGCCGACGAGATCGACTACGCGTTCGGGGTGTACCGGCAGGCGCATCCGTGGGTGGCGGGTTTTCCGCCGTCACCCAAGTCGGTGCTGCGCGAGATGCTCGAACGGGCCATGACGTTCACCGATCTCATCTCCGCGCACGGACTCGCGCGCAGCGAAGGAGTGGTACTGCGGTACCTGTCCGACTGTTATCGTGTGCTGCGCCAAGGAGTACCGAACACGGTGATGACCGAGGAGATCGCGCAGATCACCGAGCATGTCGGCGCGATGGTGCGCGAGGTGGACTCCAGCCTGCTCGACGAGTGGGAGGAACTCGCACGCGCCGACACCGCGGACTCGTCGGCATCGTGATGTCTACGAACTCGGCGGGCTGAGCCGGCCCACACCCGGTGCCGGTGCCGGGTTCACGCAACGGTGGCGTGATCGACGCCGGGCGCCTCCACCCGCACCGCGCCGGTCTGGTCGACGAGCCTGCCGATGATCGATGCGAGTCGCCGGTAGGCGTCGTCGCGTCCGGACGACTCGCGATAGACCAGGCCGATGCGCCGACCCGGTCGCGGCGCGGTGAACGACGCGGTGGCCAGTTCACCTCCTGCGGTCTCGGCGGCCACCGCCGTCCCCGGGATGAGTGTCACACCCAGGCCGCCCTCCACGCACTGCACGGCGGTGGCCAACGACGCGGCACGAGTGTGCCCGATGTCGGCGCGCACCCCGGCCAGACGGCACACCTCGAGCGCCTGATCGCGCAGACAGTGCCCCTCGTCGAGCAGCAGCAGCGGCAGCTCCGCCAGCGCGCTCGGCTCCACCCGTTTGCGTCCCGCCAAGGGGTGCCCCGCCGGCAGTGCCAGCACGAAATCCTCGGCATAGAGCGGGATCTCGGACAGCCCCGGCGCATCGGCGGGCAGCGCCAGCATCGCGGCGTCGAGCGAGCCCTCGCGTAGTTGCGCCACCAGCCGGGCGGTTTGGTCCTCCACGACACGCAGCGTCAGCGCCGGCAACTCACCGGCCAGCCCACGCAGAATCGTCGGGAGCACATACGGCGCGACGGTCGGGATCAGTCCGAGGCGCAGCGTGCCGTCGAGCGGATCATCCGAACCTGCTGCTGCGGCGAGGAACTCGTCGACGGCGTCGATCACCGCTATCGCCTTCGGCAGCAGCGACTCGCCCTCCGGGGTCACGAAGACGCGCCGGGTTGTGCGTTCGATGAGTTGGGTGCCGAGTCCGGCCTCCAACCCGGCCAGCGCTTGCGAGAGTGAGGGCTGGCTGACTCCGAGTTCGATTGCCGCAGAACCGAAGTGCCGTTTGCGGGCGAGGGCGACAAAGGCGCGCAGACCAGCCACCGATGGCTGATAACTTCTATCGGACATGCCTATCAGTGTAGTGCTAATCATCACGTTTCGCTTTCGGCCAATCTTCGGCAGAATCAAGGGGCAACCGCACAACACGTAGTTCGCGCGCCACCCACGAACGCCAGCGACACAAAAGGAGCGAGAAGCACACCATGGCTCTTCTGACCATCGGAGACCAGTTCCCCGCATACAACCTGACCGCCGTCATCGGCGGTGACCTGAGCAAGGTCGACGCGCAGCAACCCGACGACTACTTCACCCAGATCTCCAGCGACGACCATCCCGGAAAGTGGCGGATCGTCTTCTTCTGGCCCAAGGACTTCACCTTCGTGTGCCCCACCGAGATCGCCGCCTTCGGCAAGCTGAACGAGGAGTTCGCCGATCGTGACGCCCAGGTGCTCGGCGCCTCGGTGGACAACGAATTCGTCCACTTCCAGTGGCGTGCGCAGCACGAGGATCTCAAGACCCTCCCCTTCCCGATGCTCAGTGACCTCAAGCGTGAGCTGGCCGAGGCCACCGGTGTGCTCAACGCCGACGGCGTCGCCGACCGCGCCACCTTCATCGTCGACCCGAACAACGAGATCCAGTTCGTGTCGGTCACCGCGGGGTCGGTGGGCCGCAACGTCGACGAGGTGCTGCGCGTGCTCGACGCCCTGCAGTCCGACGAACTGTGCGCCTGCAACTGGCGCAAGGGCGACCCGACCATCGACGCCGGCGAACTGCTCAGCGCGAGCGTCTGAGGGGTACCGACGTGAGCATCGACAACCTCAAAGAAGCCCTTCCCGAGTATGCCAAGGATCTCAAGCTCAATCTGAGTTCGCTGGCACGCTCGACCGAGCTCAGTGAGCAGCAGTTGTGGGGCACATTCCTCGCCACCGCCGCCGCCTCGCGCAATGCGAAGGTGCTCAGCGAGATCGCCGACGAGGCCGCCGACACGCTGTCGGCCGAGGCGTACAACGCAGCACTTGGTGCCGCATCGATCATGGGCATGAACAACGTCGCCTACCGGGCCAAGAGCTTCCTCGGCGACGACTACGCCCAGGTGCGCATGGGCCTGCGGATGAACATCATCGGCAACCCGGGCGTCGACAAGGCCGACTTCGAGCTGTGGAGTCTGGCCGTGTCCACCATCAACGGGTGCCACGACTGCACCGCGTCGCACGCCGATGTGGTCCGCAAGGCCGGTCTCACCAAGGAGCAGGTCTGGGAGGCGGTCAAGGTGGCCGCCACCATCCAGGGTGTGGCCCAGGCCATCACGACCACCGAGGTCCTGGCCAACGCCTGACCCGGCGCGCAGATCTCAGCAAAACGCGCACCGACTCCGGGACGCGCGCCTTGCACAAGGCGCGTTCTTTCGAGTCGGTGCGCGTTTGCGTATGAGCGGTCAGCTCAGTGCGGCGGCGAACCGCTGCGCCATCTGCGCCACCTCGTCGGTGGTCATCACGAACGACGGCGAGATCTGCAGCGCGCCCTGCCCGGCCGCGCGGGTACTGACCCCGTGCTTGCGCAGCGTGCCGACCGCCGCCATCGCGGTCGGTGCATCCGTGAGTTGCACGGCGGTGACCGCGCCGAGTCCGGTGCGCACCTCGGTGACCGCGTCGAGGTCGGCCAGGGGCGCGAAGTGCGTGGCCAGGTCGCCCTCGAGGCGGGTCGCCTCGTCGAGGAGATGCTCACGCTCGATGATGTCGAGGTTGGCCATCGCGGCGGCCGCGGCGCCGGCGTGACCGCCGTAGGTGTAGCCGTGCCGCCACCAGACACCCCCGGCGAAGAAGGGCTCGGCCACGCGCGGGGCGACGAACACCGCACCCATCGGCACGTAACCCGACGTCAAACCCTTTGCGGTGGTCATCATGTCGGGTTCGAGGCCGAACCGCGACGAGGCGAACCAGCTCTGCCCGCCGATGCGGCCGAATCCGGTGACCACCTCATCGGCCACGAACAGCACGTCGTGGTCGCGACAGATTTGACGCACTTCGCGCAGATAGCCTTCCGGGGGCAGATAAATCCCGCCGGCACCGATGATCGGTTCGCAGAAGAACGCGGCGATCTTGTCGGCGCCCACCCGCTCGATGAGGCCGAGCAAGCTCTTGGCGTCGTCCCACTCGACGGTCTGGGCGTCGGGCATCAGGGTGCCGTAGCCGTCATGATTGGCCGGGATACCGGCCAGCGAGGTCCCGGCCACATGCATCCCGTGATACGCCTTGGTGCGGCCGACGATGATGTTCTTGTCGGTCCGCCCGAGTTCATGCCAATAGCGGCGGGCGAGTTTGGCGGCGGTGTCCACCGAGTCGCTACCGCCGGAGGTGAAGAAGACCTTGGAACCGGGCACCGGCGCCATCGCGCCGAGACGGTCGGCCAGTGCGTCGGTCACATCCGCGGTGACGTCACCGAACCCGGAGTAGTGGGCGAGACGTCCGAGCTGGTCGGCGACGGCTTCGGCGACCTCGGTACGTCCGTGCCCGATGTTGGTGAACCACAGTCCCGCCGTCGCATCGAGGTATTCGTTGCCCTCGACATCCCAGATGCGGGCGCCCTCACCCCTACTGACCACGAACGGGCCGCTCGCGCCGACCGAGCCCATGTCGGCGAATCCGTGCCACAGAGAACCTGCCATGTGGTCAATGATGCCCAACCGGCGCCCGATGACGTCGGCTACCCCTCCCGCGGGGGTGGCCGCACGCCGCAGGACCGCAACTCGAGCACCGCCAGTTCGTAGACCACCTCGTCATCGCGGTCGCGCCATCGACCGATCAGATCGTCGTCGATGCGCGCGAGTGCACGCAGGGGTTGATGGGTCAACGCCCGCAGGGCGAACAGGTCCAGGTTCGGCGCAGCACCGATCAGCCGCCGTGCCGAACCTGCCCGGCGGGCGAACCGCACGCGAGGGGGCAACCACAGCGCGAGCATCAACATGATCGGCACGACCGCCGCCGCCACCCCGGCGAACATCGCCAGGTGCGCCACCGCCGACGCCTGCGCGGTACCCGCCTCCTGCAGCGCCGTGCCGGCACCACCGGCGGAATCGAACGGCTTGCGGACCCCGTCGGGGATCAGCGGGACGTCGGCCACCTTCTGTCCCGCCGACGTCAGTCCGTCGTGGAGGTGTCTGCCGGCGTCGGCGAGTTTTCTGCCCGGTGTCGCCAGATCCATCACCAACCGGTGCAGCGTGACGCCGATGTAGACCGAGAACGCGATCCAGCACACGGCCGCGATGTCGGCGACGATCTGACGGAACCTCTGGACGGGAATGTCCGCGTAGAGCTTCATCCGACGAGTGTCCACCCGCACTCGCCCGTCACGTGTCCGAACGGGCCGACCTATCCTGGATGTCATCATGTCCGTCTCCCCCGACCCGTCCCTGCCTCATCCCGTGCACAGCGGCACCGCGGAGACATCGACCGGGATCGACACGAGGTCCCTGCGTACCGGCCTGGCGCAGGTGAGCATCGCCGACGAACATCGGTTACGTCGCCGCCTCGACAAGCTCGGACGCTCCCCCTCCGACGAGGCGCTCGCCGCCGCAGCCCGGGACATCGATGCGGCGCAGCGGCGTCTGGCGCGTCGGCGCGCGACCGTTCCGGTCCTCGACTTCCCGCCGGAACTGCCGGTGTCGGCGGCCCGCGACGAGATCGCCGCAGCCATTGCCGACCATCAGGTGGTGGTGGTGGCCGGCGAGACGGGATCGGGAAAGACGACGCAGTTGCCCAAGATCTGCCTCGAACTCGGCCGCGGCATCCGCGGGGCAATCGGCCACACCCAACCCCGACGCATCGCGGCGAGTTCGGTGGCCCGCCGAATCGCCGACGAGACCCGCACCCGGATCGGCGACGCCATCGGCTATTCGGTGCGATTCTCCGACCGCTCCGGCGCCGACACCCTGGTCAAGGTGATGACCGACGGGATCCTGCTGCGTGAGATCGCCACCGACCCGATGTTGCGCGCCTACGACACCCTCATCGTCGACGAGGCGCACGAACGCAGCCTCAACATCGATTTCATCCTCGGATACCTCCACCGGCTGCTGCCGCGCAGGCCCGACCTGAAACTCATCATCACCTCGGCAACCATCGAACCCGAGCGATTCGCCCGGCATTTCAGTGACATCGGGGCGAACGCGACGCGGACCCGTGAGGTGCCGATCCTGGAGGTGTCGGGGCGCACCTATCCGGTCGACGTCGTCTACCGGCCACCCGCGTTGCGCGACGGACCCGACACCGGCGACGAACGCGGTGGTGGTGAACACGCCGACCTCGATCAGATCCAGAGCATCGACGCCGCTATCGGCGAACTGTGGGGCGCCTCCCATTCCGGCGGCGACATCCTGGTGTTCCTGCCGACCGAACGTGACATCCGCGAGACCGCCGACGCGTTGCGCCGCCGCGTGACCGCGGGTGCCGAGGTGGTGCCGCTCTACGCCCGGCTCTCCATCGCCGAACAGCAGAAGGTGTTCACCCCGTCGCGGGGAAACCGGATCGTGTTGTCCACCAACGTCGCCGAAACATCGCTGACGGTCCCGGGAATCCGGTACGTGATCGACACCGGCACCGCGCGCATCTCGCGGTATTCGGCACGCACCAAGGTGCACCGGCTTCCGGTGGAGAAGATCTCGCAGGCCAGCGCCCGTCAGCGCGCAGGCCGTTGCGGACGCGTCGCGCCCGGCGTGTGCATCCGGCTCTACAGCGAAGAGGATTTCGACTCCCGACCGGCATTCACCGACCCGGAGATCCTGCGCACCGATCTTGCCGCGGTGATCCTGCAGATGGCCTCACTGCGGCTCGGTGACATCGCCGAGTTCCCGTTCGTCCAGCCACCCGACGCACGTGCCATCCGCGACGGACTGTCGGTGCTCACCGAACTCGGCGCCATCACCGCCACCGACCGCACCAGCAGCGACCCACGGCTGACACCGGTGGGCCGCACCATGTCCCGCATCCCGGTGGATCCGCGGATCGCGCGCATGCTCATCGCGGCCCACGAGCAGGGATGTCTCGATCACGTGCTGGTGATCGCCGCCGCCCTCTCACTGCCCGACGTCCGTGAGCGGCCCGCCGAGCATCGCGAGGCCGCCGACACCGCACACCGCCGCTTCGTGGTGCCCGGCTCGGACTTCCTGAGCCATCTGGCGCTCTGGGAGTACCTGCGTGAACAACGAGACAACTTGTCGGGCAACCAGTTCCGCCGAATGTGCGAACGCGAGTATCTGCATTACCTGCGCATCCGCGAGTGGCAGGATCTGCACCGGCAACTCGAGCGGATCGTCGCCGACCTCGACTGGTCGACGACCGCCACCGAACGCGACGCCGACGCGATCCACCGTTCCGTTCTGGCCGGGCTGCTGAGCAACATCGCCGCCCGTAACGCCGAGGGTCGCGAATACACCGGTGCCCGCAACACCACGCTGGTGATCTTTCCCGGTTCGCCGGTCTCCAAGAAGCCACCGCCGTTCCTGATGGCCGCCGAGATCCTCGAGACCTCAAGGTTGTTCGCCCACACCGTGGCGGGCATCGACCCACTCTGGGCCGAACGCCTGGCCGGCGATCTCGTGAAACGCACCTACTCCGAACCGCATTGGTCGGCCAAACGCGGTGCGGCGATGGCCTATGAACGCGTCACCCTCTACGGCGTCCCGCTGGTGGCGCGTCGTCGCGTGAACTACGGACCGGTCGACGCGGTGGCGGCACGAGAGATCTTCATCCGGCATGCGCTGGTCGAGGGTGACTGGCGCACCGATCACGACTTCTTCGGGCGCAATCGTGCGTTGCTGGCCGACGCCGCCGACGTCGAACATCGCGCCCGCCGCCGTGACGTGGTGATCACCGAGGATCAACTCTTCGACTTCTACGACCGCAGGGTGGCGGCGGAGGCCACGTCCGCGCGCCACTTCGACACCTGGTGGCGCACCGCGCGCAAGCAGAATCCGCACCTGTTGGATCTGCGTCGCGAGGATGTCGCCGCCGACGTCACCGTGTCCGACAGCGACTACCCGGGAGCGTGGCAGCAGGGCGACACCCGTCTGGAGTTGCGCTACCGGTTCGAGCCCGGCGCCCCGGACGACGGGGTGACCACGGTGATCCCGCGTGCCCTGCTGACGCATGTACGGTCCGCCGGATTCGACTGGCTGGTACCGGGAATGCGCAACGAGTTGGCCGCCGAGCTGGTGAAGACGCTGCCCAAACAGATCCGCAAGACGATGGCACCCGCGCAGCGGTTCGCCGACCTGGCGTTGCAACGTCTCACCCCGCGCAAAGAGCCGATCATCGTCGGTCTGGCCCGCGAACTGTCGGCGATCACCGGTCATACGGTGCGGCCCGACGACTTCGCCCCGGAAAACCTGCCCACCCACCTGCGCATGCACTTCGCCGTCACCCGGCCCGACGGTGACAATTATGGCGGGGACAATCATGGCGGGGACATCATCGCCACCGGGACGTCGCTGCCCGACCTGGTGACCCGCCTCTCCGGAGACGCGCCGGCGCCGACACGTCGACCGGTCTACACCTCCTGGACCGCCGACGGCATCGGGACCCTCGCCGACGCGGTCACCGAACCCGTTGCCGGACAACACCTCACGCGTTATCCCTCGTTGGCGGTGGTCGACGGCGCCGACGTCCGGCGGGCCGTCTCGCCGACCACCGCGGCGTCGGCACATGCCCGCGCCGCGCAAATGTCCGCGGCGGTCACGGTACTTCTCGATCACGCCATCGCCCCGCTGAGCCGTAAGATCAGCGCCACCCTCGACCCAGCGGACCGGCTCGCGTTGAGCCAGAACCCGTATCACGACCCCGACGGCCTGTACCTCGACTGCACCCGGCGGGCCATCCGCGACATCGCGCCACGGACCGCCGACCTGGGAGACGTGCGCGACCCGGTGGCGTTCGCCGAGATCGTCCGCACCGTGAGCCCGGAGGTTCGGTCGGCGGCGCCGGACTACTTCGGCCTGGCGGTGGCCGCGCTGGCACAGGTAGCCCCGTTGCGGGCACAGATCGACCGGCACGCGGGCAGTGTGGCCGCCGACGACGTGGCAGATCAACTGGCGCAGTTGATTTTCGACGGTTTCGTGGTGGCCACGCCGCGCGAGCACCTGACGCACCTGCCCCGCTACCTGCAGGCCGCGCGGTACCGGCTGGAACAGTTGCCCGGCTCGGCCGACCGCGACCGCGCGGCGCTGGCGTCGGTGGACCGGGTGGTCGAGCGCTGGAATCAACGACTCGCGCAGGTTCCGGAGCCGCGCCGCGATGCGGTCAACGAGCAGGCGGTCTGGATGGTGGAGGAGTTGCGGGTCGGGCTGTTCGCCCAGCGCCTCGGCACCGCCTACCCGATCTCCGAGAAACGCGCGCTACGAACTCTGGACCGTCTCGGCTGACACCGACTGGCCGTCGCCGGCTGTGGTCTCTCGACGCCGGGTCAGGTTGCCCTGCAGATCATCGATCTCCCGCTGGAAATCCTCAAGCGAGTCGAACGAGCGATACACCGAGGCGAACCGCAGGTAGGCGACCTCGTCGAGGTCACGGAGCGGACCGAGGATCGCCAGCCCCACCTCGTTGCTGGGGATCTCCGCCGATCCGGACGCGCGCACCGCGTCCTCGACCTGCTGCGCGAGCTGTGCGAGGTCGTCCTCGTTGACGTGCCTGCCCTGACAGGCACGCCGAACCCCGCGCATCACCTTCTCCCGGCTGAACGGCTCGGTCACCCCGTTGCGTTTGACCACCGCCAACACCATGCTCTCCACGGTGGAAAATCGTCGTCCGCACGCGCTGCAGGCGCGTCGCCGACGAATGGCCTGACCTTCGTCGGCGACCCGGGAATCGATCACCTTCGTGTCTTCGTTGCGGCAAAACGGGCAGCGCATCTCGTCCTCGGGCACATCGCGGGACGCACCAGCGACGAACGCGAGCAGCGAGCCGTCGCCGTGTCGGTTTCCGACAGGACCCTGTGCCCTCGAGGATACCGTTCCGTGATCAGGCGGTCCGGGATCAGACGGTCCGGGATCACGCCGGGCTGGGGTGACGGTGGTCTGGGGTGACAGTGGCCGGGTCACCGGTAGGTGGGGGCGAGCAGCGGCTGACCCACCCGCAACCCGCTCGACGGCAGATCGTTGAGGTCGACGATCTCGTCGATGACGGCCTGCTCCGGCATGCCGGGAGCGACCCGCCCGGCGATGGTGCTGAGCGAATCCCCCGCCCGCACGTGGATCACCTCGGTCGACACCGGTGCGGGCATTACCGACCGCTGGTAGTCGGCGCCCACGATGCCGATGACCCACACGGCGACGGCAAGACCCGCCCCGACCAGCACCGCGAGCGCAGCGGCACGGCGCCGGCGATACACCGTGACGGCGGCTTCCCCACTGCAGCGGGTGCCCCGGGGAGTCGGACCCATCCGGTCGACAGCGGTGGGGCGCCCGGCGGGCGCGCGATACGGCCGCCCACGCCGGTCGTCGCGCGAGCAGCGTGCACCTCGCGGCAACGCGTGGACTCGTCCGGGATCGGTCTGCCGGGAAGTGCCGGTACCCGTGCCGGTACCGGGACGAAGGGTAAGGATGTCGGTCGCCATGGTGTCCTCCAATTGCTCGATCACGCGTTCGATGAACGGATGTTCGATTAGTATCACGGGGGACCGACAAAGTCTCGCGACACGTCGAACACATGTTTGAAGTTGTCGGGCTTCTGGGCTACTGTCGGCGACGGGCGATACGGAGATCAGCGGTTTTCCCGCCGTCCTCCCCGACCGTCCCGCAACCGTGGCATCGGGCAGTGAGCCGTGGTCACCCAGCAGCGAAAGGAAGCCATCCGATGAGCGACACAACCCGGCGCACCGAGGCGCCGCCGAAGAAGAAGTCCGGGGCGGCGCAGAAGAAGGGCCCCGCGTCGTCGGCGAAGGCCACCGCCGGGTCGGCGCACAAGAACACCGCCGGGACCGCGCACAAGACCACCGCCGGGTCGGCCGAACACCACGAGGATTCGGTGACCGTCGAAGCCGAACTGACCGCACGTCAGCGCGGTGTACTCGAGGTCATCCGCAAGTCGGTGCGCGAACGCGGCTACCCGCCGAGCATTCGGGAGATCGGCGACGCCGTCGGCCTCACCTCCACGTCATCGGTGGCGCATCAGCTTCGTACCCTCGAGCGCAAGGGCTTGCTCAAGCGCGACCACAACCGCCCGCGCGCGGTGAACGTGCAGGACGCGACCGATCCCACCACGCCGAATGAGGCCGCGATCGGCGACCTTCCCACGCCCACGTTCGTTCCGGTGCTGGGCCGGATCGCGGCCGGTGGTCCCATCCTGGCCGAGGAAGCCGTCGAGGATGTGTTCCCGCTACCTCGCGAGTTGGTCGGAGACGGTTCCCTGTTCCTCCTGCGGGTGGTGGGCGAATCGATGATCGACGCCGCGATCTGCGACGGCGACTGGGTGGTGGTGCGTCAGCAGAATGTCGCCGACAACGGTGACATCGTGGCCGCGATGATCGACGGAGAGGCCACCGTCAAGACCTTCAAGCGCAAGGACGGCCACGTGTGGCTCATGCCCCACAACCCTCTGTTCGAACCCATCCCCGGCGACGATGCGGCGATCCTCGGCAAGGTCGTCACCGTGATGCGCCGGGTCTGAATTCCGTTCAGCCGAGTTGGTCGGCGGCCGCGGCGCGAGCCTGCGCGGGTGATGTCGCGGCCAACGCTGCCGTCGCCGCTGCTCGGCAGCGATCGAGACCGACCCCGGCGAGCCGCGCACCCACCGCGGCAGCCGCAGCGGGTGCCGCCGACAGCGAGGTCACGCCCAGGCCGACGAGGACGCAGGCCAGCGCCGGATCGGCAGCGGCCTCGCCGCACACCCCTACCGGCTTGCCGCTCGCCGCGCCCGCCTGCGCCACCTGCGCGATCAGGTGAAGGACCGCCGGCTGCCACGGATCGGTGAGTTCGGCGAGTTCGGCCGACATCCGATCGGCCGCCATCGTGTACTGGGTGAGGTCGTTGGTGCCGATCGACACGAAGTCGACCTCCGCGAGGATGGCGGGCGCCAGGATCGCGGCGGCCGGGACCTCGATCATCACGCCCGCCGTGAGGCCGTGCGCACGCACCTTGGCGGCGAATGCGGCCGCCTCGGCCACAGTCGCGATCATCGGTGCCATCACCCACGGCGCCGACTCCGACTCGCGGCCGGCACGCGCGATCGCCTCGAGTTGTGTCTCGAGGATCTCCGGATGCTCGATCGCGATGCGGTCGCCACGCACGCCGAGTGCCGGATTGGCTTCGTGGGCATGCGTGATGAACTTCAGCGGTTTGTCCGATCCGGCGTCGAGCGTCCGGATCACCACTTTGCGTCCCTCGAACGCCTCGATCACATCCCGGTAGAGCCTGGTCTGTTCGTCGACCGTCGGCGCGTCGGCACGGTCGAGAAATGCGAGTTCGGTGCGGAACAAGCCAACACCCTCGACGGGATGCCCGGTGGCCGCGCGCGCCGACGCACCGTCGGCCACATTCGCCAGGATCGGCACCGGATGACCGTCGGCGGTGCATCCCGGTCCGCGCCATGCCGCGACCTGCGCGGCGTCGGCCCGACTGCGCTGCACCGCCGCGGCGGCCACCTCCGGGTCGGGTGCGACGATCAGCGACCCCGACGCGCCGTCAACGAGTACCGGTGTGCCGCCGTCGATCCCGGTGAGCCCCGCTACCGCCACCACGCAGGGTATGCCCAGTTGACGGGCGATGATCGCGGTGTGGCTGGTGGGTCCGCCCAGTCGCGTGACCAGCGCGGTGATCAGCGCGGGATCGAGACCGGCCGTGTCGGCGGGTGCCAGGTCGTCGGCCAGCAACACCGACGGCTCCGCCGGTTCCGGCACACCGGGTTCCGGCTCGCCGAGTAGTTCGGCGATGATCCGGTCCCGGACGTCGTTGAGGTCGGTGATGCGTTCGGCCATGAGGCCACCGAGCTTGGCGAACAACTGCGCAAACTGGTCGGTGGCCGCGGCCGCTGCGGCCGGCGCGGGCGTCCCCTGCCCGACGAGTGTGGTGGCTGCCTGAATCCATCCACGATCCTCGGCGAGGCCCGCCGTCGCGACGAGGACCTCGGCGGCCGCCCCGGAACTGTGGGAGGCGCGCTCACGCAGTCGCGACGCCACCGCGCCCGCAGCGTCGGAGAGTCGTTTGGCCTCCACCTCGCGGTCATCCTCGGTGATCAGTTCGTCGGCACCCAGATGTGCCGGATCGTGTGCCGGCCGACGTCCCGGCCAGACGGCCGGTCCATATGCGAAGCCGGCCACAACTGGTGTGCCCGTCAGTTCGGTAACTGTGCTCATGTGATCGAAGTTACTCAGAACTCTTGACTTGTCAACACAAACGGGCGTAAACAAACAGATAGGAACATCGAAAGCCACACATAGTCACAGACCGCCGGACTTGCCGGCGCTGGAGCTCAGATCGGAGACAGTGTGTACGCCGAGGAACGACAACAGGCGATCACCGAACAGGTCCTCACCCACGGGCGCGCGTCGGTGACGGCTCTCGCATCCCATTTCGACGTCACCAGCGAAACCGTTCGCCGCGATCTGGCCGCCCTCGAACGCGCCGGACTGCTCCAGCGGGTGCACGGCGGTGCGGTACGGCCCGGGCTGGTCACAGTGATCGACGAGCAGGGCATCGACGAACGCGAAAGCTCGCACACCACGCAGAAGGAGGCGATCGCCCGGGCAGCCATTCGCTTCCTGCCCCCCGACGGCGGATCGGTGATCTTCGATGCGGGCACCACCACCCATCGAACCGCGCAGCTGTTGCCGCACGATCGCCGCCTCACGCTGGTGACCACCAGCCTCCAACTCGGCGCCGTGCTGACCGCGTACGGCCGATGCACCCTGCAGATGATCGGCGGCCGGGTCCGCGGTCTCACCCAGGCCGCGGTGGGCGCCGACACCGTCGCCGCACTCGGCAAACTGCGCGTCTCCACCGCCTTCGTCGGCACCAACGGAATCAGCGAAGCGCACGGCCTGTCCACCCCCGACCCCGACGAGGCCGCGGTGAAGGCAGCCATCGTCAAGGCGGCACAACGGGTGATCGTGCTCGCCGACTCATCCAAGATGAATCGCGAGGACCTGAGCTCGTTCGCCGACCTCGAGGACGTCGATGTGCTCGTCACCGACGACGCGATCGATCCGGAGTTCTCCGCGGCGCTCTCCGCGCGCGGCATCGAGGTCGTGATCGCATGATCCTCACCGTCACCGCCAATCCCAGCCTCGATCGCACCCTCGAGATCTCCGGGCCGCTGCTGCGCGGCGAGGTGCAGCGCGCGGTCGGCGTCCGCGCCGAGCCCGGCGGGAAGGGTGTCAACGTTGCCCGGGTGATCGCCGAGGCCGGAATCGCCACCACCGCGATCCTGCCCGCCTCGGACACCGATCCACTGCTCGCCGCACTCGACGACGTGGGCCTGTCGTACCGCACCGTTCCGGTCGCCGGCGAGGTGCGGTCCAACATCACCATCGCCGAACGCGACGGCACCACCACCAAGATCAACGCCTCGGGTCAGCCGCTCGACAGCGCGCGACTGCGGATGCTCACCGACCTCATCCTCGATCTCGCAGATGGTGCCGGCTGGGTCACGCTGTGCGGATCGCTGCCTCCCGGCGTACCCACCGACTGGTATCGGACGGTCGCCGATCGTCTCGTCGGACTCGACTGCCGCGTGGCGATCGACACCTCGGGTCCACCGCTGGTCGACGCGGTCACCGGCCGCGTCGACCTCGTCAAACCCAACGACGAAGAACTCGCCGAGGTATGCGGTGCCGATCCGGCCGTGTTCGCTGCCGCGGTGGCCGGCGGCGACCTCGGACCCATCGTGGCGGCCTCCGCGCACCTCATCGGCACCACCGGCGGTGCCGTTCTCGCCACCCTCGGCGCCACCGGCGCCGTCCTGACCACGCCGTCGGGAAGCTGGTTCGCCACCCCGCCACCGATCGTCCCGCGCAGCACCGTCGGCGCCGGGGACGCGTCGCTGGCCGGTTACCTCATCGCCGAATCGCGAGGGCTCGACGAACCCGACCGGCTGCGCTGGGCGGTGGCCAACGGGGCCGCCGCTGCCGCACTCCCCGGAACACAACCACCCCGACCCGACCATCTCGACCTCGACGGCGTCACGGTCACCGACCTCGCAGGAGCCGCCCCGATCAGTTGACACCCACCGACACGCTCCGACGACGAAGCGGCCGGTACATCCGGCTCCCGGGTCCTTCACCGGACCGACCAGACGGTCACCCACCACCTTCGGCGAGAACGCCGCACATCCACCCCATCAGTAAAGGAAAGTCATGTCCGACCAGATCATCACCGTCGACACGGTGAATCTCGACGTCGACGCCGGCGACGACCCGGCCGCGGTGATCACCTTCCTGGCCGACGAACTCGGTCAGGCGGGACGCACCACCGATCCCTCCGAACTCGCCCGCGCAGCGCTGGCCCGCGAAGCGAAGTCGGCGACCGGCCTGCCCGGCGGCATCGCCATCCCCCACGCGCGCGCCGCATCGGTGACCGAGGCCAGCCTCGCGATGGCGCGTCTGTCACGCAAGGTCGATTTCGGGGCCCCCGACGGCCCCGCCGACCTCGTCTTCCTCATCGCCGCACCCGCCGGCGGAGCCAGCGAGCACATGAAGCTGCTCAGCTCCCTGGCCCGCGCTCTCGTCCGCCCCGATTTCGTGGCCGCACTTCGTGCGGCACCGACCGACAGCCGCGTGGTGGAACTGGTGAACGAGGCGATCAACCCCGCGCCCAGCACACCCGCTGCCGCACCTGCCGCAGCCGCATCGGCCGGATCAGCGTCGACAGCAGCCCCCGCGGCGACGTCGTCGACGACCACCGACGGTGCGAAGCGACCGTCGATCGTGGCGATCACCGCCTGCCCCACCGGTATCGCGCACACCTACATGGCCGCCGACGCACTCAAGTACGCCGCCGAGCGGGCCGGTATCGACTTCCACGTCGAGACGCAGGGCTCGTCGGGCACCACGCCGTTCGCGCCCGACGTGATCGCCGGTGCCGACGCGGTCATCTTCGCCACCGACGTGGGCGTGAAGGACAAGAGCCGCTTCCACGGCAAACCGGTGATCAGTTCGGGCGTCAAACGTGCCATCAACGATCCCGATGCCATGATCGCCGAAGCGGTGAGCGCGGCACACGATCCGCGCGCGGCACGCGTCGAGGGCGGTGCCGACGACGCGTCCCCCGACGCCGAGGGCGCATCCCACGGCGGCGGCCTGAGCCTCGGCAAGCAGCTGCAGCAGGCACTGATGACCGGTGTCAGCTACATGATCCCGTTCGTCGCTGCCGGCGGCCTGCTGATGGCGCTTGCATTCCTGCCGTTCCTCGGCACGTACAAGATCGCCAACAAGGACATCGAACCCGGCCAGTCGATATCGAATGGCGCGTACATCGCCCTCCACAACTCCCTCTGGGACCTGCCCTCGGGCGGTCTCGGGCAGTACATCGGCGCGGTGTTGTTCGCGATTGGTTCGCTCGCCATGACGATGCTCGTGCCGGTACTCGCCGGGTACATCTCCTTCGCGATCGCCGACCGACCCGGGATCGCACCGGGCTTCGTCGCCGGACTGGTCTCCGTCGCGGTGGGCGCCAGCTTCATCGGCGGCCTGGTCGGTGGCCTCATCGCCGGTGTGGTGTGCCTCTGGATCTCACGAATCCCCTTGCCGCAATGGGCACGTGGCCTGCAGCCCGTGATCATCATTCCGCTGCTGGGCAGCCTCGTCATCGGCTGCCTGATGTTCATGCTCCTGGGCCGCCCGCTGGCCTGGGTGACCACCGAGATGACCGACGCCCTCAAGGGCATGAGTGGCGGTTCGGCGATCGCACTGGGCGTGGCTCTCGGCCTCATGATGTGCTTCGATCTGGGCGGACCGGTCAACAAGGCCGCCTACCTGTTCGCCACTGCCGGGCTCGACATCGGCGGCACCGCGCAATTGGAGATCATGGCTGCGGTGATGTGCGCCGGAATGGTGCCTCCGCTGGCCATGGCACTGGCCACCGTGGTGCGTCCCGCGCTGTTCACCGAACCCGAACGCGAGAACGGTAAGGCCGCATGGCTTTTGGGGGCGTCGTTCATCTCCGAGGGCGCCATCCCGTTCGCCGCGAAGGACCCCCTGCGCGTCATCCCGTCGATGATGGCCGGCGGCGCACTGGCCGGAGCCCTGATCATGGCCTTCGGCGTCACCCAGTACGCACCGCACGGAGGAATCTTCGTGTTCTTCACCATGAACCACTGGTACCTGTTCCTGGTGGCCCTGGTCGCCGGAACGGTGCTCGCGGCATTCCTGGTGGTGGTGGCCAAGGAGTGGAAGCACGTCCGTGCCGCGGCCACCCAGAGCGCACCGGAACTCGAAACCGTCCCAGCCTGAGCAACCAACCCCGATAGTCGAAGGAGAACATCATGCCCAGCACCACCGTCGTCGTCGGCTCCGCCGTCGGCCTCCACGCCAGGCCCGCCACGATCATCGCCGAGGCCGTTGCCGATGCCGGCACGCCGGTCACCATCGGACTCGAAGGGGGTGAACCGGTGGACGCCGGGTCGGCCCTGATGATCATGACCCTGGGCGCCGAGAAGGGCGCCAGCGTGGTGGTCGCCTCGGACGACCAGGCGGCGCTCGACGCGATCGCCAAGCTGGTCGAGGCCGACCTCGACGCCGAGTAGCATCCCGACAACGAACGGCCCGGCGCAGATGCGCCGGGCCGTTCGTGCGTATCGATACGTCAGGACACGGTGAGCCCGGCGAGTTCTCCGGCGAACGCGGCGGGCACCCGCACCCGCATCCGGGTGCCGTCGGCGCCATGGTCGGCCGAGAGCACCTCGCCCTCCCGGTGAATGCGCGACACCAGATCACCGCGGGTGAAGGGAATGTCCACGGTCAGTTCGACGTCGGTGCGCCCGATGAACTCGCGCACCCGGTCGAACAGTTCCGGCAGGCCCTCACCGGTGCGGGCCGAGACGAACACCGCTCCGTCGAGTGCCCCCCGCAACTCGGTGAGCCGGGTGGCGTCGACGGCATCGATCTTGTTGATCACCAACATCTCCGGCGGCGCGGGCACCCCCTCGTCGGCGACCACCTCGTTGATCACCCGCCGCACCGCAGCGATCTGCTCCATCGGGAACGGATCGGAACCGTCGACGACGTGCAGCACGAGGTCGGCGTCGACGACCTCCTCGAGGGTGGATCGGAATGCCTCGACCAGCTGGGTCGGCAGGTGCCGGACGAAGCCGACGGTGTCGGTGAACACCACCTCACGCCCATCGTCGAGGGTGGCACGACGCGTGGTGGGGTCCAGCGTGGCGAACAGCGCATCCTGCACCAGCACACCCGAGCCGGTCATGGCGTTGACCAGGCTGGACTTTCCGGCGTTGGTGTAACCGGCCACGGTGATCCGCGGCACCGGACCGCGGGTGCGGGCGGCGCGTTTGGTGACGCGCGCGGTCCGCATGCCGCGGATCTCGCGCCGCAGCTTCGCCATACGCTCGCGGATGCGCCGACGGTCGGTTTCGATCTTCGTCTCGCCGGGTCCGCGCAGACCAACACCGCCGTTGCTGCCGGCGCGACCGCCCGCCTGCCGGGACATCGACTCGCCCCAGCCGCGCAGTCGCGGCAGCATGTACTCCATCTGGGCCAGCGCCACCTGCGCCTTGCCCTCCCGGGAACTCGCGTGCTGGGCGAAGATGTCGAGGATCAGCGCGGTGCGGTCGATCACCTTGACCTTGACGACCTTCTCCAGGGCGGTGAGCTGCGCGGGGGTGAGTTCACCGTCGCAGATCACGGTGTCCGCGCCGGTGGCGAGCACCACCTCGCGCAGTTCGGCGGCCTTGCCCGAGCCGATGTAGGTGGCGGGGTCGGGCGTCGACCGACGCTGGATCACCGCGTCGAGTACCGCCGAGCCGGCGGTCTCGGCGAGCGCGGCGAGTTCGGCCATGTTGGCCCGTGCCTGGGCGGCGGTGCCCTCGGTCCACACGCCGACGAGGACCACCCGTTCGAGTCGCAGTTGGCGGTACTCGACCTCGGTGACGTCGGTGAGTTCGGTGGAGAGCCCGGCCACGCGTTGCAGCGACGCACGATCCGAGAGCTCGAGGTCACCGATGGTGGGGGTGGGGGTGGATGCCCGATCCTCGGGGATCTCGATCAGATCGTCGGACAGATCGATGGGATGGTTGTCTGGCAGGTCATGTACCTGTGCTGATGATTCGGTCATACACCATCCATGGTGACACGCCCGGTGCCGATCGAGCACCTGGATTTCAGTCGGGGCGGTTCCACCCGGGCCGAAACCGTCCGTCGGCGACGAGAGCCGAGGGTCCACGCAACCAGGAGTCGCCGTCGACGATCCGCACCTCGACCCGGCCGCCGGGCACGTCGATGACGAGTTCACCGGTATCGCGGCCCAGCGCGTCGAGTGCGGCCGCGCCGGCCGCCACCAGCCCGGTGCCGCAGCTGCGCGTCTCGCCGACACCGCGTTCGAACACCCGCATCCGCGCCGCGAAGCGCTCGCCATCGCGTAGTTCGGGTGGAGTCAGGAGTTCCACGTTCGCGCCATCGGGAAACGCGCCCTCCTCGAGAGTGACGCCGGTGGTGAAATCGACCGCACCCA
Source organism: Gordonia sp. NPDC003425 (assembly GCF_053588635.1). Lineage (NCBI taxonomy): Bacteria > Bacillati > Actinomycetota > Actinomycetes > Mycobacteriales > Gordoniaceae > Gordonia > Gordonia sp. NPDC003425. Next base: position 70,028 of record NZ_JBSFQI010000016.1, read on the forward strand.
GGTCGGCGGCCGTCAGTTCTGGCACGACGCAGGCCAGGTGCGGGTTGCCCACGTCCACCGCGACGCCGCGATAGAGGTCGTCGCCGATGCGGACGGTGGCCTCGTCGCCGAGGGCGGCCGGTCCCATCCGGACGCTCACGTCGGCGTGCACGGCGTCGAAGGAGTGCACCACCACCGGACGGGCACCGGCACGGGACCCGACGGTGAATTCGTCACGGCCGACAAGCTCGATGGCGCGCAGATGGTGGGCGAACACCCGCACCCCGTTGCCGCACATCTCGGCAATGGAGCCGTCGGCGTTGCGATAGTCCATGAACCAGTCGTCGGGAGCCACCCCGGCGGGCAGGGTGTCGAGAACTCCGGCCGCGACCAGGGCGGCCGAGCGGGCGACCCGGAGCAGCCCATCGGCGCCGACACCGCGTTGCCGATCGCAGATGACGCTCACCGCGTCCGCGGTCAAGTCGATCTCCGCTGCCGGGTCGGTGAGGATCACGAAGTCGTTCTGGGTGCCATGCCCCTTGACGAAGTCGAGCGTCTCACCGATCGCAGTCACCCGACCAGCCTACTGCGTCACACACAGACCCCCACGGCACGCACAGACCCCGGCGGCTCACTCGTCGACGACGTGCAGCGCGGCGTCGAGCAGTGCCGGAGCGCCGGCGTCGAGCCACACGATCCGGTGGTCGCGCCGGAACCAGGACCGCTGGCGACGCACGTAGCGCCGGGTGCCGATGAAGGTGAGTTCCTCGGCAGTCGCCACATCGAGTTCCCCGCCGAGCACCGCGAGCACCTGGGCGTAGCCGATGGCGCGGCGCGCCGTGACGCCCGAACGCAGCCCGGCGTCGACGAGTGCACGCACCTCGTCGATCAGGCCGCCGGCGAACATCGCCGCGGTGCGCCGACGAATCCGGTCGTCGAGTTCTGCGGTGTCCCGGTCGAGCGCGAGGATCCGGGTACCCCACCGCGGCTCCCCGATCTGCGGCGCCGAGGCGGCAAACGGTGCGCCCGTCAGTTCCACCACCTCGAGGGCCCGCACGATGCGGCGGCCGTCGGTGTCCAGGATCGACGCCGCGGCAGCCGGGTCGACCTCGGCGAGACGCCGATGCATCGCGGCCACGCCCTCCTCGGCGAGCAACGCCTCGTAGCGGACGCGTACCTCGGGATCGGTTGCGGGGAAACGCCAGTCGTCGAGCAGGCCCTGGATGTACATCATCGAGCCCCCGACGATGACCGGGGTGCGGCCCGCGGCGAGCAGCGTCTCGATGTCGGTGGTCGCCGCTTCCTGGTACCGGGCCACCGTCGCGATCTCGGTCACGTCGAGTACGTCGATCTGGTGATGCGGGATCCCGCGGCGTTGCGACGGTGGGAGTTTGGCGGTGCCGATGTCCATGCCGCGGTACTGCTGCATCGCGTCGATGTTCACGATCTCACCGTCGAGGTGTGCGGCGAGGTCGAGGGCGAGATCGGACTTCCCGGTCGCGGTGGGTCCGACCACCGCAACGGGAGTGGGCCGCTCGCGCGCAGGCCGGGGAGCGCCGGCGGCAGTCATGGCGCCCCGGCACTCGTCGTCACGGGTTGCCAGGACGCCACCACGTAGCCGACGCCGAAAGGTGCGTCGGCGAAGAGCAGTCGCACATCCATCGCCCGGTCCCCCACCAGGCCGGCGCTCACCTGCCACGCGGCCCGGCCCGCCGCCCCCTCGGTGCGGCATTCAACCGTCGACAGATCACCCAGCGCCGAAACATCGCCGGTGCCGATCGCGTCGACGATCCGCTGCTGCAGGTCGACGGCCGTCTCCCGGCGACCACCACCCGGGGCGGTGGGGCTCAGCGCAGTCGCGCCGTCGGCGACGACGAGAACTCCGATCGGCTCGTCCGCGTCGTCCACCTCACGTGCCAGGCGTTCACCCAGCGCGATACAGGCCGGGGGCGATGCGTCGGGATCGACGATGACCGGACGCACCGACCGCGCACCCGAACGCTCCCGCAGCCATCCCGCGACCAGCATCGACAGCGGAAGGCGTCCACCGTCGTCGGTATCGCCTCGCGGTCGGGCGGCCAGCGTGACGGGCACGTCCACCCCGAAACGGGCGAAAGTGCCTGATGCGGGCACGCTCGACCCGAATGTGGGCACGCTCGACCCGAATGTGGGCACGCTCGACCCGAATGTGGGCACGCTCGACGGGTCTGCGGCGCCGATGGCAATCCAGCGGGAGGCGGCAGCGGCGAGACCGTCTCCGGCGTGCAGCGTTGCCGTCCGGACCGGCACGGTGTCGAGCGCTGCGGGACCGGCCAATTCGGGCACCAGGAGCGGAGCACTCGGGACGAACACCACGGACGCGAGCACGCCTGACACGCTAGCCGACACAGGTCGATCACCGCCGTCGTGGCCACCGTCGTGCGACCGGATGTCACACAGGTCCCACATCGCCGTCCCTGACCTGCTTGAATGAATGTGCCCGGAGGAACCCCCGCACGCGTTCGGTACCCGCAGTGCCAGCGCGACGGCGTTCTGCCCGGGGGTGAAGTGACCGGCAGCCGTGGCGCGCGGCAGCAAACCTGCTCAGAGGGGCATCAGGACATGACCAGCGACGAGAACACCCCGGCCCAGACGCCGTCCGCGGAGAGCGCCGTCGAATCGACGCCGCCGCCGAAACCCGCTCCCGGACCCAAACCGGGGCCCCGTCCGGGTCCTCGTCCCGGCCCGCGCCCCACCGCCCCCGCGGTCACCGCCCCGGTCGGGTCGCCCGTCTCGAGGACCGCCGCGCATCCCGACCCGCACCGGTTCGGGCGCATCGACGAGGCCGGCACCGTGTGGCTAATCACGGCCGACGGGGAACGGGCGATCGGTTCCTGGCAGGCGGGGTCGGTCGACGACGGACTCGCCCACTTCTCCCGCCGCTACGACGACCTGGCCACCGAAGTGGAGATCCTCGAGGAACGGCTCTCGGCGCGGTCGGGCGATCCGCGTAAGTCGCAGGCGGCGGCGCGTCACCTGCTCGACGCTCTCCCCGACGCCGCGGTGATCGGCGACGTCGGCGCCCTCGAACGCCGCCTGACCGCCATCGTCGGTAACGCCGACGAGGTGGCCGACACCCTCAAGGCCGAACGCGATGAGGCCAGAGCCGCCGCGATCACCCGCAAGGAACAACTCGCCGCCGAAGCCGAGACGATCGGCGCCGACTCCACCCAGTGGAAGTCCTCGGGCGACCGGCTCCGCGCCATCCTCGACGAGTGGAAGACCATCCGGGGAATCGACCGCAAGACCGACGACGCGCTGTGGAAGCGGTACTCCAAGGCGCGCGACGCGTTCAACCGCCGCCGCGGCGCACACTTCGCCGAACTCGACCGCGAGCGAGCCGGCGCCAAGGCACGCAAGGAGGAGTTGATCGCGCGCGCCGAGGAGCTGTCCGGGTCCACCGACTGGGGCGCCACGTCCGCGCGGTTCCGGGAACTCCTCGGCGAATGGAAAGCGGCCGGACGGGCGCCGCGCGACACCGACGAAGCGCTGTGGCAACGATTCAAGGCCGCGCAGGACGTGTTCTTCGCCGCACGCAACTCCGCGACCTCCGAACGCGACGCCGAATTCAGCGCCAACGCCCACGCGAAGGAAACGCTGCTCGCCGCGGCCGAGCGGTCGATCGATCCGGCCAGTGACCTCGACGGCGCCCGCCGGGAGTTCCGCGCGTTCCGGGACAAGTGGGACGAGATCGGCAAGGTACCCCGCGAGCAGATGCACTCCCTCGAGAACCGGGCGCGGGCGCTCGAGCGACGCATCCGCGACGCCGAGGACGCGCAGTGGCAGCGCACCGATCCAGAAGCCCAGGCGCGCGCGGCACAGTTCGCCGACCGTGCCGCCCACCTCGAGGAGCAGGCGCAGAAGGCGGCAGACCGCGGCAAGACGCGGGAAGCCGAGAAGCTGCGCGACCAGGCCAGGCAATGGCAGGAATGGGCCGAGGCGGCGCAGAGCGCCATCTCCGACCGCTGACGCCCGAGGCCCGTCCGCTTCAGTCAGCGCCCGGGAACATCAGCGGTCTGGAACATCAACGCCCGGGATCACCAGCGGTCTGGAACATCAGCGGTCTGGAGCATCAGCGGTCGGTGTGCGGTTTGCGCTGCAACTCGCGGACGGCGTCGTCGCGCGCGGATGCCTCCCGACGGCGTTCCTCCTCGAGCGCCAGGTGGTAGGTGCTGCGTGCCCACACCACCCGCGACCAGTGGAAGGTCAGCACCAGCAGCGCCAGCCAGCCCAGGATCAGACCCACTCCGACACCCGACGGGGGCGCCACTCCGCCCACTCCGGGCGTGTTGCGCGACCACCAGGCGAGCATTCCGGCCACACATCCGATGGCGCAGCCGCTCAGCGCGATCCACGCGATGATCCAGCGCCGGGTGACCAACGCGAGCATCGAGAAACCGATGCCGAAGATCACCAGCAGATAGACGAACACCTTGGAGGTGATCGTCACCCGTTCGGCGACGGAGTCGGGGGCGTCCGTGAGCACCTCGAGGCCGCTCGCCGAACCGGTGTGCGGCAACACCAGCGAGATCATCGCGACCAGCACCGCGACGGCGACCACCACCGCGCGCGCACCCGGATCGATCTCACCGGCCACCTTGCGTTCGGCCTTGCGCAGATCCTCGGCGTACCGAGCGAAGTCGGCTTCCATGTCCGACGACGTGGGTCGCACCGGCCCATCGGGGTGTGATCCCTCGCGACCGGTCTCGTGTGGTGGCTTGTTCCCGGGCGCTCGCTTGTCGGGTTGGTCGGCGGTCATGGCCGCACCTCTTCTCTGTTCCGTCGAGTTCGCGGCCGCGCTCGGCGCCGGCGCGCGTCGGATCGTGTCAGCCGCATGCTCCCGATTCACAGCCCGTTGCCGCCGGCATCGGCGCCGCACCCACGGTCGGCATTCCGAGTCCGACGCCGACCGGCGGCGTGGTGGGGGTCCGGCTCTGTTCGTGCGCGTCGCCGGCCCGTGTGCGGCGCAGCGTCGCGACCGGACCGTCGGCCATCAGGTGATGCGGCGCCGCGCCGGTGATGCGGGTGGTCACCACATCGCCCGGTCGGATGCTGCCGGTGTCGCGGCCGCCGGGGAGCTCGTCGGCCCGGAAATGTACGAGACGTCCGTCGCGGGCCCGGCCGGTGCGACGATGTGTCTGCGCGGACTTGCGGCCCTCGTCGGCCACCACGAGCAACTCCACCTCGCTGCCGATGAGCGCCCGGTTCTCGTCGAGACAGATCTGCTCCTGCAGCGCGATGAGCCGCTGGTAACGCTCGCGCACCACCTCCGGGGGCACCTGATCGGGCATGGTGGCCGCCGGCGTCCCCGGACGCGGCGAGTACTGGAAGGTGAACGCGCTCGAAAACCGTGACTGCGCAACCACGTCGAGAGTTGCGGCGAAGTCTTCCTCGGTCTCGCCGGGAAATCCGACGATGATGTCGGTGGTGATGGCGGCATGCGGCATCGCGTCGCGCACCTTGTCGAGGATGCCGAGGAACTTCGTGCTGCGGTAGCTGCGGCGCATGGCACGCAAGATGCGGTCGGACCCCGACTGCAACGGCATGTGCAACTGCGGACACACATTGGGGGTCTGTGCCATCGCCTCGATCACGTCGTCGGTGAACTCGGCCGGATGCGGCGAGGTGAACCGGACCCGTTCGAGTCCGTCGATGCGGCCGCAGGCCCGCAACAGATCGGCGAAGGCCCCACGGTTGCGGGGTTGCGCGGGGTCGGCGAACGACATGCCGTAGGCGTTCACGTTCTGTCCGAGCAACGTCACCTCCAGCACCCCTTGCTCGACGAGCGCGGACACCTCGGCGAGCACGTCACCGGGCCGGCGATCCACCTCCTTGCCACGCAACGCGGGCACGATGCAGAAGGTGCAGGTGTTGTTGCAGCCCACCGACACCGACACCCAACCGGCATAGGCGGATTCGCGTTTGGCCGGCAGCGTCGACGGGAACGCCTCGAGCGAGTCGAGGATCTCCACCTGGGCGGCGTCGTTGTGCCGTGCGCGGTCGAGCAGCGCGGGCAGGGAGCCGATGTTGTGGGTGCCGAAGACCACGTCCACCCACGGCGCCTTGCGCAGCACGGTGTCCTTGTCCTTTTGCGCCAGGCATCCGCCCACCGCGATCTGCATACCCGGACGCCGCGACTTGACCGGGGCGAGATGCGAGAGGTTGCCGTAGAGCTTGTTGTCGGCGTTCTCACGGACCGCGCACGTGTTGAACACCACGAGGTCGGCGTCCTCGCCGTCGGCGGCACGCACGTAACCGGCATCCTCGAGCAGTCCCGCGATCCGCTCGGAGTCATGGACGTTCATCTGGCACCCGTAGGTGCGTACCTCATAGCGCCGCGACGTCGACATCTCACCGTCGCGCCCACGTGCGGGTCCGGTCGCGGTGGATCCGGGCAGCTCACGCCGCTCCGACAACTCGATACTCACTGGATCCAGGATACGGGCCGAAGCAAATCGCCCGAAGCGAGGTGGTTTGTTGCCACGCCGAAATCGCGCTCGGCCGGTACAAAGCGCCGTGCGGCACTAAGGTTGCCTCGTATGACCGATTTACCGACGGGGGCGGCGAGCGAACCCTCTTCCGCGCATTCCGCGACCGACACCCCGATGATCACCATGCGAGGCGTCCAGAAACACTTCGGTGAACTCCACGTCCTCAAGGACATCGACATCGAGGTGCCCGCCGGCCAGGTGGTGGTGGTCCTCGGCCCATCGGGTTCGGGCAAATCGACGTTGTGCCGCACCATCAACCGACTCGAACCGATCGACACCGGTGAAATCCGGATCGCCGGTGAGGCCCTCCCCGCCGAGGGCAAGGATCTCGCCAATCTGCGCGCCGACGTCGGCATGGTGTTCCAGTCGTTCAATCTGTTCGCGCACAAGACGATCCTGCAGAACGTGACGCTCGCCCCGATGAAGGTGCGCAAGAAGAACAAGGCCGACGCGGAGAAACGCGCACTCGAACTGCTCGAACGAGTCGGGATCGCCACCCAGAAAGACAAGTATCCGGCGCAGTTGTCCGGCGGCCAGCAGCAGCGCGTCGCGATCGCGCGGGCGCTCGCGATGGAACCCAAGGTCATGCTCTTCGACGAGCCCACCTCGGCCCTCGACCCGGAAATGGTCAACGAGGTCCTCGACGTGATGGTGTCCCTCGCCAAGGAAGGGATGACCATGCTGGTGGTCACCCACGAGATGGGCTTCGCCCGCAAGGCCGCCGACCGGGTGATCTTCATGGCCGACGGCGCGATCGTCGAGGACACCGACCCCGACAGCTTCTTCGACAACCCCCAGTCCGAGCGCGCACGCGACTTCCTCGGAAAGATCCTGGGTCACTGATGAATCACACGAGAAGAACGGCATCGACGCCGCTCCCCCGGCGTCACCGCACCCGGGCCGCGCTGCTGCTGGCGGTGCTCGGCGTTCTCGCCTCGCTGATGGCCGCATGCGGCAGTTCCGAGCCGCGCAGCCTGGTGGACTCGATTCGCAGTGGCTCGGTGGTACTCGGCACCAAGTTCGACCAGCCCGGATTGGGCATCTACAACCCCGACCAGACGATGAGCGGCTTCGATCCGGCCGTGTCGAAATACGTGGTCGATCACATCGCCGACTCGATGGGCGTGGCGCATCCGAAGATCAGCTGGCGCGAGACACCGTCGGCCAGACGCGAGGCGATGATCGATCACGGCGAGGTGGACATGATCGCGGCCACCTACTCGATCACCTCGGCGCGCGCGAAGAAGGTGTCCTTCGGCGGACCGTATCTCATCACCTATCAGGGGCTCATGGTGCGGGCGTCGGACACGTCGATCACCGCCCTCGCCGATCTCGGCAAGGGCAAGAAGCTGTGCTCGGTGACCGGCTCCACCTCTGCCCAGAACGTCAAGGCGCAGTTACCCAATGTCGAGTTGCAGGAGTACGACTCCTATTCGGCGTGCGTGGAGGCGCTGCGCCGCGGCAAGGTGGACGCGCTCACCACCGACGAGTCGATCCTGGCCGGATACAACAACTTCTGGAAGAACGAGTTCCGCCTCGTGGAGATGACCTACCTGAAGGACGCGTGCGTCAAGGACGCACTGAAGACGGCGGGTACGCCGTTCTCCACCGAGCGTTACGGCATCGGCCTGGCCAAGGGTGATCAGGAATCGGTCGACAAGGTGAACGAGGCTCTCGACGCGATGCTCGCACCGGGGCCGGACAACGCCCCGTCCGCATGGCTCACCGCGCTGCGCGACAACCTCGGCGCCAGCTATGTCAACGAGATCGAAACGCGTGCGGCGCAACCGGATTCCAAGTTCAAGTTCATGCCGACACCCGGCGACCTGGACTTTCTCGATTCCACGTCCACGCCGTGCCCGCCGGGCCTGCAGTGAGGGAGGTGACCGATCATGAGTGAACTCTGGGAAGACATGGGGCCACAGTTGTGGCCGGCGTTCTGGGTGACCATCCAATTGACGTTCTGGTCGGCGATCGGTTCGCTGATCTGGGGCACGATCCTGGCGGGTATGCGGGTGTCGCCGATCCCGGTGATGCGGTCCTTCGGCACCCTGTACGTGAACATCGTGCGCAACACCCCGCTGACCTTGATCGTGTTGTTCGCGGCGGTGGGCCTCTACCAGAACCTGGGTCTGACGTTCTCGTCCACCATCAAGACGAACAACTTCTGGCTCGCGGTGCTGGCGTTCATCGTCTACACCTCGACGTTCGTGTGTGAAACGCTGCGATCCGGCTTCAACACCGTGCCGATCGGTCAGGCGGAGGCGGCCCGATCGCTGGGGCTCTCGTTCAACCAGGTACTCGGCATCATCGTGCTGCCGCAGGCCCTGCGGTCGACGATCGGGCCGATGGGTAGCGTGCTGATCGCGCTCACCAAGAACACCACGATCGCGTCGGTCATCGGCGTCGCCGAGGCAGCGGCCCTGATGAAGACCGAGATCGAGACCTTCGCCGATCAATTGCTGGTGATCTTCGCGGTCATCGCTGTCGGATTCATGATCATCACCCTTTCGGAGGGCGCCGTGTTCGGCTACCTCGCACGACGTCTGGCGGTGAAGCGATGAGCCAGGCCACCGTCCTCTACGACGCGCCCGGTCCACGGGCCCGCGTCCGGAACATGATCATCGCCGTCGTCTTCATCGCGGTGATCGTCGCCATCATCGCCTACGTCGTGGTGATCTTCGCCGGCAACGACCAGTTCGCGGGCGAGAAGTGGAAGCCGTTCATCACCGCGAGCACCTGGACGGGATACATCCTGCCCGGCCTGTGGCGAACATTGGCTGCCGCCGCGGTGTCGATCGTGCTCTCGCTGATCCTCGGTTCGGTGCTCGGCATCGGACGGCTGTCCGACCATGCGTGGGTGCGTGGCATCGCCACGCTGTTCATCGAGGTGTTCCGCGCCATCCCGGTGCTCATCCTGATGCTGTTCCTGTGGTTCTTCTTCGCCGAGTACGGAGTGCTGCCGTCGTCGTGGTTGGCGTTCGGGGCCGTGGTGTGCGGTCTCACCCTGTACAACGGCTCGGTGATGGCCGAGATCCTGCGCTCGGGTATCAACTCGCTGCCGGCGGGGCAGACCGAGGCCGCCAAGGCGCTCGGGTTGCGCAAGACGCAGATGATGCGTCTCATCCTGCTGCCGCAGGCCATCACGGCGATGTTGCCCGCACTGATCTCGCAGATGGTGGTGGCGCTCAAGGACACCGCGCTCGGCTACGTCATCGGTTACTCGGAGATCATCCACATGGGCCAGCTATCGGCGGCCCGCTACGGCAACTACATCCCGGTCCTCATCGTGATCGCGATCATCCTGATCCTGATCAACTTCGGGCTCTCTAGCCTGGCCACCCGGCTGGAGCGCACGCTGCGCGAGGGCCGCAGCAGCGCCGGGACAGCCGATGGCGAGGAAGCCGACATGGAGGCGATGGAAAACATGCCACGCTTCGGCGGGAAGGCCTGACCGGGCGGGTCACTCTCGTCCGTCGTACTCGGTCTGCCTGCTCAGTCGGGGGTCGCCGAGTCGAGTGCCTCGGTGACGACGTCGATCGCCATCGACTGCGGGTATCCGCGGCGGACCAGCATGCCGACGAGACGCCGAAACTGCTTGTCGCGCAACACCCGGTCAGCGCTGGCGAGTTCGTCGACGACGCGAACCGTCAGCTTGCGCGCCACGAGGGCGGCCGCGGCGGCGCGCTCGGCATCCGGGTCGACGTCGTCGAGGGCGCGTTCGGCGACCGCGGGGTCGATGCCCTTCTCCGCGAGTTCGTGACGCAACGCGACCCGGCCCCGACCCGAGTACGTGTGCCGGGACCGCACCCACTCGGTGGCGAAATCCTCGTCGTCGAGAAGCTCAGCCTTGTCGAGCCGGGCCATCACATCGGCGACGGTGTCCTCGTCGAATCCCCTGCGCGTCAACCGCTGCGCCATCTCGGAGCGGCTCCGCGCGCGAACCCCGAGGAGCCGCAGCGCGGCGTCCCAGGCGCTGGGGCCCGACGGCTCCCCGGGGTCGGCGGCCGAACTCATTGCGGTGATCAGAACTCCACCGGTGCGGGGGCGATGTCGTCGGCGTCGACCACTGCACCGATTCCGAGCTTCTCCTTGATCTTCTTCTCGATCTCGTCACGGATGTCGGAGTTCTCGAGCAGGAACTTGCGGGCATTCTCCTTGCCCTGGCCGAGCTGGTCGCCCTCGTAGGTGAACCACGATCCGGACTTGCGGATGAAGCCCTCCGACACACCCATGTCGATGAGCGAGCCCTCCTTGGAGATGCCCTGCCCGTAGAGGATGTCGAATTCGGCCTGCTTGAACGGCGGGGCGACCTTGTTCTTGACGACCTTGACCCGGGTGCGGTTACCGACCGCGTCGGTACCGTCCTTGAGGGTTTCGATGCGCCGGACGTCGAGTCGCACCGACGAGTAGAACTTCAGCGCCTTGCCGCCGGTGGTGGTCTCCGGGGAGCCGAACATGACGCCGATCTTCTCGCGCAGCTGATTGATGAAGATGGCGGTGGTCTTCGAATTGCTCAGCGCCGAGGTCATCTTGCGCAACGCCTGACTCATCAGACGAGCCTGCAGGCCCACATGACTGTCACCCATCTCGCCCTCGATCTCCGCGCGCGGCACCAGCGCGGCGACGGAGTCGATGACCAGGATGTCGAGGGCGCCGGAGCGGATCAGCATGTCGGCGATCTCGAGTGCCTGCTCACCGGTGTCCGGCTGGGAGACGAGCAGTGCGTCGGTGTCCACACCGAGTTTGGCGGCGTAATCGGGATCGAGGGCATGCTCGGCGTCGATGAACGCGGCGATCCCGCCGGCGGCCTGCGCGTTGGCGACCGCATGCAGTGCCACGGTGGTCTTACCCGAGGACTCCGGGCCGTAGATCTCGATCACGCGGCCGCGCGGCAGACCTCCGATGCCCAGTGCGACGTCGAGGGCGATGGAGCCGGTCGGGATCACCTCGATCGGTTGACGACTCTCCTCGCCCAGGCGCATCACCGAGCCCTTGCCGAAATTCTTGTCGATCTGCGCCAACGCGAGGTCGAGCGCCTTCTCGCGGTCCTGCGGAGCTGCTGCCATGGGAATCTCCTCGATGGTTCGGGGCCGGGGCCGACCCGTTGGTGTCCGGTCGATCAGGTCTGCATCGATCCGTTGTGCCCCGCACGCTAGCCACTGCCTCCGACAATCCCGTTTCCGCAAAGGAACCGACCTGTGGAGAACCTTGACTCAGCGGTGGCGACAAACGTTCAGACGCTCGCCCTCCCGGCGTGGTTCCGGTCTCCACCACAATGGACGAACGTGTGTTCGATGGCAAGCATGACACGCGGGCGCGTCGACTTTTCCACCAACGGTGAACGGAGGGGTTTCGGTGACGGCGGGGGTTTCGATCACCACTGTTCGCGCGGCACGTCGAAATCGCGGCAGATCGCGATCCACACGTCTCGCGGGTCCACCCCGTCGTCGATCGCGCGGGCACCGGTGCGGCCACCGAGGTCGATCAGCACGTGATCGGCGAGGATGGCATCCGCCGATGCCACCCCGAAATGGGATGTCATCAACTCGGTGAATTCGGTGAGCCGCACGCCAGCAGCCTACGTGCCGACCGTGTCGAGAACGCCACGGACGATCCGGACCGGATCGACGGCGTCGGCAACGGATTCACCCGCAGCCACCGCCGCGGCCCGGTAGGCCGGTTGGGCCAGCACACCCTCGATCGCACCACCGAGGGCTGCGCGGGTGACCGGCCGCACCACCACCCCGCTGCCCTGACGCCGAATCCGATTGGCCAACTCCCACTGGTCACCACCACCGGGTACCGCCACCACCGGGACCCCGGCCAGCAACGATTTGGCCAGCATCCCGTGCCCGGCCCCGCACACCACCAGGTCGGCGTCACCGAGCACCTCGTCCTGGCGGGCCAGCCCACTGGTGACCGCCACCGAACCCGCGTCCGCGAGCACCTCGTCGGAGGGTTGGTGAAGCGACGAGATGATCACGCGCACCGGGGTTCTGGTGGAGATCTCGCCGAGCGCACCCAATGTTTCGGCGAGCATGTCGGGGGCGCCGATGACTGCGGTCGACGGGGCGAGAACCACCAGCGGCCCGGTACCCGCCGGGCGATCGAAGATCTCGGTGGTCGGTTCCCACAACAGCGGTCCCACGATGTGGGTGTCGGCCGGCCAGTCCGGTCGCCACACCTCGAGTGCGGGCAAGGTTGCCACCAGATGAGCCGACGGCGCCGGCGCGGTCGCCGGTAGTCCGATCCCGGCGCGCGCCGCGGACCGCTGTCGAACCCCCAACGCCACCGACCGGTTGCTCGCCGTCCGCATCGCGACGTCGCGCAGGTGTCCCATCACGCCGCGGCCCGGCGCCATGCCCGCGCCCACCGGCGGTCTGCCGCGAGACGGCTCATACAGCGGGTGCGGCGAGAGTTCGACCGCGGGCAGACCGCACAGTTCGGCAGCCCAGGCGCCGGCGAGGGTGATCACGTCGTAGATCACCAGGTCGAACCCGCGGGTGGCCAGGACGGGGGCCAGTTGCACCGCCATGCGGGCGGCGCGGGTGCTCAGCTTGTCGCCCGCGTCGAGATCATCGTCGGCGCCTGCCACCTCGAGACCCGGGAGTTCGGCGATGTCGATGCCGCGGGCGGTGGCCACCGGATACCACGTGGTGCCGGTGAACACCGTCGCCGAGATGCCGTCGTCGGTGCAGCGTTGCGCCAGCGCGAACGCCGGGAACGCGTGCCCTGCGTCGGGTCCGGCGACGATCGCGACCCGGGGTCGGCGACTCAGTTTCCGGTCTGCGGCTGTTCGGCGACCGGTTGGCCGGGGTTGGGTTGTGCATCCTGGCCAGGCTGGGGAACGCCGGCCGCGCCTTCACCCGACGGGAGTGCGCCGCCGTTCATGCTGGCCCGGATCTGCTCGAGGCGCGCGTGCCCGGCCATCTGCACGCTGGCCTGCTGAACCTCTTGCATGCGGCCCTGCACCGAGTTCTTGGCCAGTTCGGCGGAGCCGAGCGCATCGGCGTAGCGGCGTTCGATCTTGTCGCGAACCTGATCGAGGCTGGGCGTGTTGCCCGGAACCGACAGCTCACTCATCTGATTGAGCGACGCGCTGACCTGTTCCTGCATCTTGGCCTGCTCGAGTTGGCTGAGCAGCTTCGACCGTTCGGCGAGCTTCTGCTGAAGGATCATCGCGTTGCGTTCAACGGCCTGCTTGGCCTGCTGCGCCGCCTGCAACGACTGGTCGTGCAGACTCTTGAGATCCTCGACGCTCTGCTCGGCGGTCACCAGCTGTGCGGCGAAAGCCTCGGCGGCGTTCGCGTACTCCTGGGCCTTTTGTGCATCACCGGCGGCACTGGCCTGATCGGCCAGGGTCAGTGCCTGACGGGTGTTGGCCTGCAGTTTCTCGATCTCTTCGAGCTGACGGTTGAGCTTCATCTCAAGCTGGCGCTGGTTGCCGATGACCGCGGCGGCCTGCTGGGACAGCGCCTGGTGCTGACGTTGCGCATCCTCGATGGCCTGCTGAATCTGGATCTTCGGGTCAGCGTTCTCGTCGATCTTCGCGTTGCCCGCCGCCATCAGGTAGCGCCACAGCTTCACGAATGGGTTCGCCATGCGTTCGTCAACTCCGTTCAACGATCAGGTGAGTACGGGGATCTCTGTGAGATCCGGATGTTTCGCCCACCAATCTAGCGTCTGAACCGGCGATGTGGAGCAGTCCGACTATGCAGCGGCCAAAGCGGTGGGACGGTGGTGCACCTCGGGTGCGGGAATCACGACCTTGGTGGCCGCGATGGCGGCATCACCGGAGACGGTGGCCTCGGCGTCGGCCATGGCGGGCCGCAGCGCGCTTCCGACCTCGAGGAGCAGATCGGCGATCTCCACGTCGAGCGCGTCGCAGATAGCCGCGAGCAGTTCACTGGAGGCTTCCTTCTGACCGCGTTCGACCTCGGACAGATAGCCGAGACTCACCCGCGCAACGGAGGACACCTCGCGCAACGTCCGGCCCTGCTGGGTGCGCACCCGGCGCAGGCTGTCGCCCAGCGCCTCTCGCAAGAGCATCGCCATCGAGTCTCCTCTCGGTGTCCTTCGGGAAACCGCCCGGTGAGCAGTCGCCGTGTGCAGTCAACGCCTGACGGCCCCGCCACGTTCCCCCATCGACGCGATCGGGGTAACCCTCAGCGCGTGTGCACGACAGTAGTCGAATATCCCGACAGGTGCCGGTCTGCGGTAGCAGGGCGCGGAGAAGAGGTCAGACGGAGTCGGTGCGACGAGGCACCGACTGGTGTTCGGCATGGTCGGCAGCCGTGGTCCCTGCGCCGGTGGTGTCATCGCCGGCGCTCCCGGCGCGGGCGCGCACCCGCAACGCCCGCCAGGTGTAGTCGAGCCCGGTCGCCACGGTCACGATCACCGCCAGATACATCACTGCCATCGCCGCGATGTGCCAGGCCCCGCCGAGTGGGAGCAGCAACAACCCGATGGCGATCGCCTGAAGCAAGGTCTTCAGCTTGCCGCCGCGACTGGCCGCGATGACGGCATGCCGCCGCACCCAGAACCGCAAGGCGGTCACCCACAGTTCGCGCGCCAGGATGATGCCCGTCACCCACCACGACAGTTCCCCGAGCACCGACAGCCCGACGAGTGCGGCACCGATGAGGGCCTTGTCGGCGATCGGGTCGGCGAGTTTGCCGAAATCGGTGATCAGCCCACGTTCGCGTGCCAGCCGCCCGTCGATGCGGTCGGTGAACGCAGCCCCGGCAAAGATGAGCGCCGAGGCGATTCGCCATCCGGTGTCGTGCCCGCCGTCGGCGAAGAGTGCGACGAGAAACACCGGGACCAGCACGATCCGGAACACTGTCAGCGCGTTGGCGATGTTGACCACCGGCACCGGATCGACCGGATCGGTGATGGGATCGTGGCTGCGCACGGTCTCAGCGTATCGGCCGCGCGGTGTGAATCCGAATACCAGGTGTCCGGCAGGGACGAAACCCCGTCGGGTGCCGACTAGTCTCTGTGTGCATGGCCTCTCCCGAACCGGTGTCCATGGCCTCTCCCGAGCCCGGTCGCGAACCCACGATCCGGCGTGCCCGCACGTCCGACGTGCCGCGCATCAAAGAACTCATCGACCGCTACGCAGGTCGGATCCTGCTGGAGAAGAACCTGGTGACGCTGTATGAGGCCGTGCAGGAATTCTGGGTGGCCGAGGTCGACGGCGTCGTGGTGGGCTGTGGAGCGCTGCACGTCCTGTGGGCCGACCTCGGCGAGGTGCGCACCGTGGCCGTCGATCCCGCGCTCGCCGGCCGCGGCATCGGCCACCACCTCGTGAGACGGCTGATGGACATGGCCCGTGAACTCCAGTTGTCGCGGGTGTTCGTCCTGACCTTCGAGACCAGATTCTTCGGTCGCCACGGTTTCCGGGAGATCGAGGGCACCCCGGTCACCCGCGAGGTGTACGAGGAGATGTGCCGCTCCTACGACACCGGTGTGGCCGAGTTCCTCGATCTGAGCTACGTCAAACCCAATACGCTGGGCAACACGCGGATGCTGGCGACACTCGACCCGCACCCCGACGACGATCCGCTCGTCCGATGACCACCCGATAACCCACCCACCCGACGTCAGGAGCCCCGATCGTGGCCTTTTTCGCCGTCCACTACACCTACGAACCGGCCAAGGCGGCGTTACGCGACCAGTACCGTCCACTGCACCGCGAGTGGCTCGGCGAGGAGTTCAAGGCGGGCAATGTGCTGCAGGCCGGCGCCTACCCCGATGGCTCGGGTGCGCTGATCGTCATCCGGGGCACCGACCTCGACGGCGCCGAGGCGTTCATGGCCAACGACCCGTTCCTCGCGCATCAGGCCGTCGATGCGGTGCGGGTGGTCGAGTGGTTCCAGCTCTACGGCCCGTACGACGACTGAATCCCGCTGTCGTATGTGGCCGCTTCGTCGACTCCTGATCGGCGACCGGCTCCACACCCCGGCGGCTAGTGATCCGACCGGTCGGCGTCAGCCGGCGCTGTCGCCGCGCCACCACCGCCCCGCGACCGCAACAGACTCGCCACCGTGGTGATGACGAGAGTGCCGATGATGACGCCCAGCGACATCGGCGTCGAGATCTCCGGCACGGGCACATGCTCACCCCCGTTGATGAAGG
Organism: Gordonia sp. NPDC003425; assembly: GCF_053588635.1. Lineage (NCBI taxonomy): Bacteria > Bacillati > Actinomycetota > Actinomycetes > Mycobacteriales > Gordoniaceae > Gordonia > Gordonia sp. NPDC003425. Next base: position 86,680 of record NZ_JBSFQI010000016.1, read on the forward strand.
ACAACGTGTTCTCGTGCAGCGCGTGCAGCACCAGCTTCACACCGATGAAGGCGAGGATGAACGAGAGCCCGTAGGACAGGTACACCAGCCGGTCGAGGAGTCCGCCGAGCAGGAAGTACAGCTGCCGCAGACCCATCAACGCGAAGGCGTTGGCGGTGAACACCAGGTAGGGCTCCTGGGTGAGGCCGTAGATCGCGGGAATGGAGTCGAGCGCGAACAACAGGTCGGTGAAACCGATGACGATGAGCACCATCAGCAGCGGCGTGGCCATCCGCTTGCCGTTCTCCTTGGTGAACAGCTTGTCGCCGTCGTAGTTGTCCGCCGTGCGCAGACGCTTCTTGAGGAATCGCTCCAGCCGGGATTCGCGCTGCTCCTCGTGCTCCACCGGATCGTCGCTCTCGCTGAGCAGTTTGATGGCGGTGTAGATGAGGAAGGCACCGAAAAGGTAGAACACCCAGCTGTAGGCGTTGATCGCCGCCGCGCCGACCGCGATGAAGATGCCGCGCATGATCAGCGCCATCACGATGCCCAGCAGCAGCACCTTCTGCTGGTACACCTTGGGCACCGCGAACTTCGTCATGATGATGACGAAGACGAAGAGGTTGTCCACCGACAGCGCCTTCTCGGTGACGTAGCCCGCGAAGTACTCGCCGCCGTAGGTGCCACCCCACCGCCACCAGACGAACAACCCGAACAGAACCGCGATCGAGATGTAGACCGCGGACCAGAACCCGGATTCGCGCAGCGTCGGGGCGTGCGGCACACGCACGTGCGCGAAGAAATCGAAGACGAACAGGCCCAGAATCACCAGACAGGTGATGATCCAGACGGTAGGTGACACATGCATGGGTGCGATCTCCTCCAGCGCGCAACAGAAGTGCGATGCCAGAGGTCTCTCCCGCCGGCGTCGTGCCGACCGGCGCGCCCGGGTGTGCAGTGGTGATCGGTGATCGGCACCGACCTGCACCACTCACCGTACTGACGAACGGGCCGTGGGTGGGGATACTCCCCTCGTGGATCTTGTAGGCGAGCCTAATACACGCCGGCCCGCCGATGCATCCCCGCGCCTACTCGTCAGCGCCCGACGGCGTGTCGCCGCCGTTGATCGAGGCGATGACTCCGGCGAGGTCCTCGGGCTTCACCAGCACTTCGCGCGCCTTCGATCCCTCGCTGGGCCCCACCACACCGCGGGTCTCCATCAGATCCATCAGCCGCCCGGCCTTGGCGAAGCCCACTCGCAGCTTGCGCTGCAGCATCGACGTCGACCCGAACTGGCTGCTGACCACGAGTTCGATCGCGGCGAGCAGATCGTCGAGGTCTCCGCCGATGTCGGCGTCGATGTCCTTCTTGTCGCCGGCCTTCGCGGTGGTGACACCTTCGGTGTACTCCGGTTCGGCCTGTTCGCGCGCGTACTCGACGACGGCCGCGATCTCCTCGTCGGTGATGAAGGCACCCTGCAGGCGGATCGGCTTGTTGGCACCCATCGGCAGGAACAGACCGTCGCCCATGCCGATCAGTTTCTCGGCACCCGGCTGATCGAGGATGACCCGCGAGTCGGTGAGCGACGACGTCGCGAACGCCAGTCGTGAGGGCACATTCGTCTTGATCAGGCCGGTGACGACGTCGACCGACGGTCGCTGCGTGGCCAACACCAGGTGGATACCGGCGGCACGCGCCTTCTGCGTGATCCGCACGATCGCATCCTCGACGTCGCGGGGTGCGGTCATCATCAGGTCGGCGAGCTCGTCGACGATCGCGAGAATGTAAGGATACGGCTTGTACACGCGCTCGGAGCCGAGCGGTGTGGTGATCTCACCGGAACGCACCTTGGCGTTGAAATCGTCGATGTGCCGCACCCGGGACGCTTTCATGTCCTGGTAGCGCTGTTCCATCTCCTCCACCAGCCAGGCCAGTGCGGCGGCCGCCTTCTTCGGCTGGGTGATGATGGGGGTGATGAGGTGCGGAACACCCTCGTAGGGCGTCAGCTCCACCATCTTCGGATCCACCAGGATCAGCCGGACCTGTTCGGGGGTGGCGCGGGTCAGCAGCGACACCAACATCGAGTTGACGAAACTCGATTTACCCGAGCCGGTGGACCCCGCCACCAGCAGGTGGGGCATCTTGGCCAGGTTCGCACTGACGAAGTCGCCCTCGATGTCCTTGCCCAGCCCGATGACCAGCGGATGGGGATCCTTGCGTGTCGACGGCGCGGTGAGCACGTCGGCCAGCCGCACCATCTCCCGGTCGGAATTGGGCACCTCGATGCCGACCGCCGATTTGCCGGGGATCGGTGCAAGCAGCCGCACGTTGTCGGTGGCCACCGCATAGGCGATGTTGCGGGCTAGCGCGGTGATCTTCTCCACCTTCACGCCCGGCCCGAGTTCCACCTCGTAGCGGGTCACGGTCGGGCCACGTGTGTACCCGGTCACCGCGGCATCGATCTTGAACTGCTCGAGCACACCGGAGATCCGATCGATCATGTCGTCGTTGGCGCGACTGCCCTGCTTGGGCGGATCACCGTCGATGAGCAACGCCACCGGAGGTAGTCGGTAATCACCGTCGACGGGCTCGACCACGGGAACGTCGTCCCCGGCGGCGGCACGATCATCCGGACCGGCATCGGACACGGGTGCGGCACCCACCTTGTTGCGGGTGGCGGGGCGCCGCGAGCGCGTGCGGTTGCCGGTACCGTCCGGCGGGATGGGTTCGGTGACGGCGTCGACGATCGGCTCGGTCACCATGTCGTCGTAAGAGTCGGTCGGCGTGTCCGACAGATCCGGCATGTCGTCGAGTTCGATGGGGGCACTGCGCCGGGTCCTGCTCGCCGACCGGCGACCGCTGCGCACACCCGGTTCGATGTCCGGCGGATAGTTGTCGTACGGGTCGGCCGAGCGCCGCGCGGATCGTCCCGAGGGCCGATCGGCGTCATCGAGGTCGTCGAACGGGGTGTCGAGGTCGTCGTCGAACTCCTCAGGGTCGTCGATCACGTCGTCATCCCAGGGCAGCGCCTCGTCCCGGTCGACGGCGCCGAGGCCGAGGTACCCGCGTGCCGCGTCGACCACCTGGCGCACGGTGCGGCCGGACAGGACGAGGACCCCGAAACAGATGCACAACAACAGGATCGGGACCGACACCCAGGCGGTCACGCCGGTGGTGAGCGGGGTGCCCACGGCAAAACCGAGGAAACCGCCCGCCCTCGAGCGGCCGGGCAGGTCGTCGGGCGCGCCGGCGACGAGGTGGATCAGTCCCAGCACGGGCAACACGATCAGCAGGCCCGCACCGACGTAGCGGGCGCGACGCGCCGGATTGGGTTCACGTCGCATCAGTACGACCGCCACGGCCACCAGCGCAATCGGGGTGAGCACCGCCGTCACGCCCACCACGGATCGGATCAGCGCGTCGATGAACGCACCCACCGGCCCGGCGGCGCCGAACCACACGCCGACCGACACCACGAGGGCCAGCGCCAACAGTCCCAACGCGACACCGTCACGGCGGTGGGTGTGACCGGGGGGCGGAGTGGACCGCCGGACGTAGCCGTCGCTGAGATCGTCGGCGCCGTACACGTCGGAGGCGTCGGCGTCTGCGTCGGCGTCCAGAAGATCGTCGAGGTCGTCGGCCGGGGCGGCACCGCGACCACCACCCGCGCGTGCCATCCCGCCGACACCACGTGCCAGCAGCAACCAGCCGGCGCCGAGGCCACGGCCGACGCCGCGACCGATGGCGCCCGCCGTGCCGGCGCCCGAGCGGCGGCTGATGTCGGCGGACTCTTGCGCGCGACGTCTTCCTGCCCCGGAACCGGTGCCGCGGGTCGAACGGGGGGACGCGGTGGCAGACACCGCCCCTTGACGCGACCGTGCTGCGCTCCTCGACCCCGATCGGGTACTACTCGTGGACTTCTTGGATGTGGTGGACGCACGCGTGCCCTGTGACTGTCGCCCTCCCGACGCCCGCGCCGCGGACGCGCGAGAACCCGTGCCTGCCTTCGAAGCCATGGGGACAGCCTAATGGTCACCCGTCGCTCCAGTCACACGGGCAACACCAGCCCCGGCGTGTGTATCGAATTTGTGACCATCAGCGCGGGCCGACGCTCCGGGGAGTGCGTGTGTCGCCCGCGATCAGAAGCCGCGTGCGGTCCCGACCACGGCATCGACGGCCCGCTGATCGCCGCTCATCGACACGTCCACCGGGGCACGGCCGGTCGCGAACAGCAGCAGCTCACCGATGGTGCCGGTCACGGTCACCGGCTCACCCTTTCCGGCGGCGAGGACGGTGTCGCCGTCGGGGGTTGCCAGCGTCACGCGGGCAGGCGCCTTCCGCAGCGTCATCCGGCCCATCGAGGTCAGCGGGGTACGGAGCGCGTGGGACGCGTCGGGCGTCAGTTCGCGGGGCAGCCACGGGCCTGCCGGGTCGGCACCACCCCGAAGGACGTCTTCGTGGTGGATGAACATCTCGCCGAGGTTGACCCACCGGTCGAGCGGCGCGATCGGCGAGTACCACGGCGGCCCGCTCGCGATCTGATCGAGCAGGTTCTGCCAGGGTTCGGTGGCGGTCTTGTCCTGCACCGTTTTCGTGTACCCGGCCAGCGGACTCACCATGATTCCCACGGCCGCGTCGGGGCGTCGTTCCCGGATCACCAGGTGCGCGGCGAGATCCCGCGACGTCCAGCCCTCGCACAGTGTCGGGGCGTCGGGTCCCACCCGGCGCAGGGTCTCGACGAGGGCGGCGCGTTCGTTCTGTGCCAGGCTCACCCGTGTCAGGGTAGTCGCGCCGACGTGTCAGATCGAGGGCAGCAACAGCGTCTTCCGCAGTGCTGCGACATCGGCGTCGGACAGGCGCAGACCCCTGTGGACGTAGTTGTCGAAGCTGCCGTACCGCTGCGTGGCGGTGTCGAATGCGGCGTCGAGAAGTCCGATGTTGACGCCGTTGATCGCATCGCTGGGCGACGCGTGACGGAAGGTGTTACTGGCCAGGTAGTCGGCGTTCACCACGGCCCGGTCCACCCCGAGAATGGTGAGCAGCACCGCGGCGAGCCACCCGGTGCGGTCCTTGCCCGCAGTGCAATGGAAGACCACGGTGCCACCGGAAGCGACGGTCGCCTCAATGTTGAGGAGCGACTCGCGGAAGGCTTCGCGGGCCTGCGGGTCGGTGACAAAGGCGCGGTAGGCATTCGGCAGGTCGATGAGGAAGTTCGGCGGCACCGCACCGAGCACATCGAAGTGGTGCCAGGTGGCTCCGGGCACCGGCTTGTCGGGCTGCAGCGCGATCTCCACCGTGGTCCGCAGGTCGATGATCGACCGCACCTGATGTCGCTCCAGCGCGTTGACTCCCAGCGGCGTGGGTGTCGACAGGTTCGCGCTGCGAATCACCTTGCCGGAGATCCGCATTCCGCTGCGCGTCGTGTAGTTCGTGAAATCCCGGGCATTGAGCACGTCGGGCACACCGACCGCGTTCGGTACGGGAATCGTGTGCGACGCCACCGCAGGAGCTGCCGCCGCGGTGACCGTGGTGGCGGCGACCGGTGCGAAGGCGGTGATCGCCGCGACGAGTGTGGTTGCTGCTCGCCGACGCAGTGCGGAGCGCTGGAAGCGGATCACGTTTGTGAGACCTTTCGGACATATGAACACGCGGGTGGTGCCGTGCGGCCGTGGCCGGTTGGCCAGGGCGGGGTGAAGCGTAGGTGGTACCGGTGAACAGATGGGGTCGCGACCGATGGGCGTCGCGGTGTCAGGAACCCACGGCGAGCACGGTCGGCACGATCATGGGGCGCCGCCGGTAGGTATCGGCCACCCAGCGGCCGACGGTGCGGCGGATGGCCTGGGCGATGCGGTGGGTGTCGGTGACACCTTCGGCGGCCAGCGCGTCGAGCGCCTGATCGACGAGGTCGGCTGCCTCTTTGAGGGCACCGGGATCGTCGGAGAAGCCACGACCGGACACCTCCGGGCGGCTGACCGGACGCCCGGTGGTGGCGTCGATCGCGATGGTGATCGCGATGAACCCGCCCTCCCCGAGCACCAGGCGTTCCGACAGCGTGGACTCCCCGACATCGCCCACCGACAATCCGTCCACGTACACATGACCCACCGGCACGCGCCCGACGACCTCGGCGCGCCCGTCGAGGAGATCGACGACGACGCCGTCCTCGGCGAGCATCACCCGGTCCGGATGCACCCCGGTGGCGACGGCGAGCGCGGCGTTCGCGCGCAGGTGGCGCCATTCGCCGTGCACCGGCATCGCGTTGCTCGGACGCACCGCGTTGTAGAGGTAGAGCAGTTCACCCGCCGACGCGTGTCCGGAGACGTGCACCTTGGCGCTTTGCTGGGTGATGACGGTGGCGCCACGCTTGGCCAGCCCGTTGACCACGGCGAATACCGAGTTCTCGTTGCCGGGGATCAGCGAGGAGGCGAGCACGACGAGGTCGTCGGCGCGGATGTTGATCTGGCGGTGTTCGCCGCGCGCCATCCGCGAGAGCGCCGACAGCGGCTCTCCCTGCGAGCCGGTGGAGATCAGTACGAGACGGTGGTCGGGCAGCGTCGCCGCCGTGTCCATGTCGACCACCACACCGTCGGGCACCTGCAGGTAGCCGAGGTCCTGGGCGATCTGCATGTTGCGGACCATGGAACGGCCCACGAAGGTGACGCGTCGGTTGTGATCGTGTGCGACGTCGATGATCTGCTGGATGCGGTGGACGTGGCTGGCGAAGGAGGCCACGATGACGCGTTGGCGTGCTTTGCCGATCACCTGGTCGAGCACGGCGCCGATCTCCCGCTCGGGGGTGACGAAGCCGGGTACCTCAGCGTTGGTGGAGTCCACCAGGAACAGGTCCACGCCGTCGTCGCCGAGTCTGCTGAACCCGGCGAGGTCGGTGAGGCGACCGTCGAGGGGTAGCTGGTCGAGTTTGATGTCGCCGGTGTGCAGTGCCAGACCGGCCGGGGTGCGGATGGCCACCGCGATGGCGTCCGGGATCGAGTGGTTCACCGCGAAGTACTCGCACTCGAACGGGCCGTGGGTGGTCCGCTCCCCCTCGACAACCTGAATCAGCTTGGGCCGCAGTCGATGTTCCCGGCACTTCGCCTCCACCAGGGCGAGGGTGAACTTCGATCCGACCACGGGGATGTCGCTGCGCAACCGGAGCAGGAACGGGACCGCCCCGATGTGGTCTTCGTGACCGTGGGTGAGGATCACCGCTTCGACGTCGTCCATCCGGTCCTCGATGTAGCGGAAGTCCGGAAGGATGAGATCGACGCCGGGCTGCGCGTCCTCGGGGAAGAGCACACCGCAGTCGACGATCAGTAGCCGGCCGTCGTACTCGAACACGGTCATGTTGCGACCGATCTCGCCGATCCCGCCGAGCGCCACCACCCGAAGGGCGCCGCGCGGCAGGCGGCGTGGAGTGCCGAGACGGTCGACGGCGGCGTCGGGTGGGATCGACGCGCCCCGCTCCCCGCCGCCGCGGGCGGTTTCGGTGCGCCCGGGGCCACGCGGTTGCGACTGCGCACCCGAGGGTCTGTCCTGCTTTTCGTGGCGTCCACGGCGTGAGCGCGGGCGGCCACCCTGTGACGCGGACGGTCCGGCGTTCTCGGCGGGCGCCGGTGTGTCGGAACCCTGCGCCGCGGGCGGTGCGGTCGCGTCGCCCGATGTCGGCGCCGAGGCCGGCGGTGCAGCTTGCGGCGGGCCGGCCTTGCGCGTCGCGGCGCGGCGGCGCGGGGGCGTCAACGGACCCCCTCGCAGGTGTGGGACCCGGGCGTGGACGTGGAGATGAGGGGTTCCATACCCATCAGGAAAGCACTCCCGCCGCTCGCAGGTCGGCGATCAGGGCCTCGATCTGGGGGCCGGTGGCCGGCACCTGTGGGAGTCGTGGGTCGCCGACCTCGAATCCGAGGATGCGCAGCGACGCCTTCACCATGGTGACTCCGCCGAGCCTGCCCATCGCGTTGACCAGCGGTAACACCGACGCGTTGATGGCGCGAGCGGCGGGCAGGTCGCCCTTGTCCACTGCGATCTGCATGTCGCGAAGGCGATCGGCCACCAGGTGACCGATCACACTGACGAATCCGGTGGCGCCGATCGAGAGCCACGGCAGGTTGAGTGCGTCTTCGCCGGACAGGTATTCGATGTCGGTGGTGGCGATGATGCCCGCCGCGGAGTGCAGGTCGCCCTTGGCGTCCTTGACCGCGCGGATGCGCGGATGCTCGGCGAGCGCGAGGATCGTCTCGTTGGCGATGGGCACCACCGAACGCGGGGGGATGTCGTAGAGCATGACCGGAAGGGCGGTGGCGTCGGCCACGGCACGGAAGTGCGCGAGGAGTCCGGCCTGTGGCGGCTTGGAGTAGTACGGGGTCACCACGAGCAGTCCGTGGGCGCCGACCTGCTCGGCCGCCTGCGCGAAACGAACACTCTCGGCGGTGTCGTAGCTGCCCGCACCCTGGGTGATGCGGGCCCGGTCACCCACGGCGTCGAGTACGACGCGGAGCAGGTCGAGCTTTTCCGGGACCGTGGTGGTGGGCGATTCACCGGTGGTGCCCGAGACGACGAGGCCGTCGCATCCCTTGCCGACGAGGTGATCTGCCAGTTCGGCGGCCTTGTCGAGGTCGAGGGAGCCGTCGGCGCGGAAGGGGGTCACCATGGCCACCGCATTGGTCCCGAAGGGATGCGAGTGGAACTGCTCGACGCCAGCGTTCATGGTGCTCAAGGCTACCGTGGCGCCGGGAGCGACAGCGAATGACCACGCCGCCCAGGCTCGCCCCCGGGTGGCTCAGCCTTCGAGGACGAACGGCGAGGTGGCCACCTCGGTGCCGTCGGAGAGTGTGCCGATCTCGAAATCCCCGAACACCGTGGGCGCCACGTCCATGAGCTGACGCAGGCATTCGACGGCGAGCTGCCGGATCTCCACGTCGGCGTGCTCGGTGGCACGCATGCCCACGAAGTGACGCCATGCCCGGTAGTTGCCGCTCACCACGATCTTCGTCTCGGTGGCGTTCGGCAGCACCGACCGCGCCGCCTGCCGCGCCTGTTTGCGCCGCAGGATGGCATTGGGGACGTCGGCGAACTTGGCCTCGAGGGCGTCGAGTAGCTCGCTGTAGGCCTTGCGACTCGCGTCGGTGGCCTGCGTGAACAGCGCCTCCAACTCGGCGTCACCCCGAATAGCCGGTGGGGCAACCACATTCGAGTCATGCTCGGGCACGAACCGCTGCGACAACTGGGAGTAGGAGAAGTGGCGGTGCCGGATGAGTTCGTGGGTGCACGAGCGTGAGATGCCGGTGATGTAGAAGGTCACCGACGCGTGTTCGAGCAGGGAAAGGTGGCCCACCTCGAGGATGTGCCGCAGGTACCCGGCGTTGGTGGCGGTGCGCGGGTTGGGCTTGTCCCAGCTCTGGTAGCAGGCGCGGCCGGCGAATTCGACGAGCGCCTCGCCACCCTCGGCGTCGGTACTCCACGGCACCTCGGGTGGTGCGCTGAACGCGGTTGCGGCCACCATCTGGACCTTCAACGGAACCAACTCGGACATACCGCCTCCTCTCCTGCATCGACCCTGCGACGGGCACGCCCGATTGTCCCTCAGTACCCCGGATTCGCGTGGACGGCCCCGCACAGTCGTTGACCGTCGGACTCAGTTCGCCAGCAGTTCCCCGAGCTTGGCGTGGGTATCGGTCCAGCCATCCACCGGCACCGAGGTGATCCCGAGTTCCATCACCGGGCGGTCGTTGCCGCCCTCGTCGAGGCGGTCGCCGAAGAACAGGATGTCGTCGACACCGAGTCCGAGGATCTCCATGAGCCTGCGCGCCCCGTAGGCCTTGTCGATCCCTTTGCGTGTCACGTCCACGGAGGTGGAGCCGCCGCTGCGGACCTCGAGGTCGGGCAGGCGCTCGGCGGCGTAGGCGCGCAGGGCCTCCTTCTTGCGTCCGTCGGGATCCCACGCCTGCTTGGCGTCTACCGGCGCGGACTGGCCGAGGGCGGAAAAGGTGATCTGGCTGCCCCGATCCTCCAGAATCGGCCCCCACGTCTGGGTCTCCCACAGCCCGAGTTCCTTGGCGCCGGTTTCGAGGGTCACCCACGTGCGGTTCTTCTCGTCGTCGGTGAGGTGTTCGGCGTAGACGGTCTCCCATTCGGCGCCGTTCCACCGCACGTACTGGGTGCCGTTGGTGGGCATCAGGTGCAGATTGGCGCGGGCGACCCCGTCGCCGAGCCGATCGAGGACCTGCGCCTGGAACTGTTCGAATCGGCCGCCGGAGATGATGGCGACCAGCCCGCGATCGAGTAACCGGGTGAACACCTCGACCATCTCGTCGGCCATCGGGCTCTTCGACGGTGCGAGCGTGTCGTCGAGGTCGAACATGACCAGCCGGTAGTCACGATCGTCATAGGTCACGGTCATGGGTGGCCTTCCTGCAGTTGCGGAGCGCTGCGCCCGTCGGTATGCCGAACACGATTCCGGGGAACAGCATGTCATGAAAACAAGGCGTCGACCGAAGCGGCCAACTCCGCCGAGAAGTCGCCGCGCGTTCCCACCCGCACGGTGTGCAGCCCCAACCAGGTGGCCATCGACGCCAGATCCGCTGCGAGGCGTCGCGCCACCGTCGGCGCATCACATCCGGGCTCCAGGTGCGCCGAGGGCACCCCGAGGATGCCCGAGCGACGATCGGCCTTCAGGTCCACGCGCGCGACGATCGCGTCGCCGAGGAGGTACGGGTGTACGTAGTAGCCGTGAACGCGTTTGTGCTCGGGAACGTAGATCTCGATGCGGTACTGGAAACCGAAGAGCCGCAGCGCACGTGGACGGAAGAAGACGAGCGGATCGAACGGTGAGAGAAGTGCCGATCGGGTCGCGTCGGCGCGGCCGATCCGCTGTGGCACGCGCGCTTGTGCGTGAAGGTAGGCCGGGTCGCGCCACCCCTCGACGGAGACCTGTTGCAGCACACCGGAATCGATGAGATCCAGGAGCGCCGTGCGGGTGTCGGCGGTCTTGAGCCGGTAGTAGTCGGCGAGATCGGCCGCAGTGGCAACGCCCAGCGACGAGGCCGCATGTGCGATGAGTTCGCGGTGGGCGTCGGCACGATCGACGCGACGGTCGGCGACGTCACCGATGACGCGGCCGGTCAGGTCGTAGTGCCGCCCGAAGTTCGCGTCGCGGACAGCGGAGAGCTGCCCGGCGGCGAACATCGCCTCGCACAGATGTTTCACGTCGCCGCGATGCCACCAGCCACCGGCGACCCGGGGTCCGCGCTCGATGCCGAGGTGGTCCTCGATCGCCCGCGGCGTGGTGGGACCCACCTCGGCGATCACGTCCCGCACGTCGTCGGCCAGGCGGCGATTGCGGGCCATCAGCTCGCGGGTGTGCCGGTAGCGTCCGTCCCGGAACTCGTTCATCCGCCACGTGAACAGCGGCCAGTGGTCCACCGGGATCAGGGCGGCCTCGTGCGCCCAGTATTCGACGAGGAGCCTGCGGGCCCGACCGGGACGCCACGCGGCGCGGTCGAGCAGCGAGTGATCGTAGGCACCCATCCGGCTGAACAGCGGTAGGTAGTGCGCACGGACGGCCACATTCACCGAGTCCATCTGGATCAGACCGGTGCGGTCGACCATTCGCGTCAGGTGGGATCGACCGACGGCACCCGCAGGGCGACGGTCGGCGAATCCCTGGGCGACCAGCGCAATCCGGGTGGCCTGCGCGGCGGAGAGGTCCGACGGCGTCATCGGCGCCGGCTACACGCCCTGCCGTAGCGCCTCGGCACGCACGTGCCGGCGGTAGTCGACGAATCGGTAGCGCAGTCCCGACGTGGAGGACTGCCAGGGTCCCGGTTCGTCGACCTCCCACGCGTACGGGTCGATCTCGGGGGCGAACGCGTCGGCGCCCTTGACGAGCAGATCGATCTCGGTGACCCGCAGGTGGGTGGCCGATCCGATTGCGGCCTCGTAGATCTCGCCGCCGCCGATCACCGCCGCGGCACCGGAGATGCGGTCGAGCGCCTCGATCAGCGAGTGTGCGATCTCGGCGCCGTCGGCGACGTAGTCGGCCGAGCGCGTGATCACCACATTGCGACGCTGGGGCAACGGCCGGAATCTGGCCGGAAGCGACTCCCAGGTCTTGCGGCCCATGACCACGGCGTCGCGACCGGTCAACTCGCGGAAACGTCGCATGTCCTCGGGTACACGCCATGGGATGCCGTTGGCGCGTCCGATGGCGCCGGTGCGGTCCTGCGCCCACAACAGCGTGACGGTGGTGGCCATCAGCGGCCCGCTCGGGTGTCGCGGGAACGGTCGTCGACGACGCGTGCCTTCATATGTGCCACGATACCGCCGGTCCGCGTCGTTTCCGTGCGCACCGCCGCTACGGGCCGGCCGGTGTACCTGCGAGCGACGCGGAGTCGGGCTTGGGTGCGGCATCCGGCTTGGGTGCGGCATCCGGCTTGGGTGCGGCATCCGGCTCGGGTGCGGTATCCGGATCGGGTGCGGCGTCGGGCTCGGGTGCGACGTCAGGCTCGGGTGCGACATCGGCCTTGGGTGCGACGTCGGGCCCGGGTGCGACGTCGGGCTCGGGTGCGGGCGCGCCCGCCTGCGGCGGTCCGGGTACGGGGTTCGGCCCCGGGTCCGGGTCCTGATTCGCATTCGGCATGCCACCGCCGGTCTCGGGGCCCGTGACGTCCCGGCCGGGTTGCGTCACCGATGGCGTGCCGTCGGCGCGGTGCTGGTCATCACCACCCTGCGGCGGGGCGCTCGCGCCCGGCGTGCCCACCAAGGACATCGTGTCCGCCGTGGGGAGAGAACGGGCGGACGGGGCCGCGACCGCCGGAGCGGTCGACACCAACGCACTGTGCCGCGACACCCACCAGTCGGCGAAACTGAACTCGGGAACGCCGAAGGGACCGCTCACCGGTGTGGTGCCCAGCGGACGGTTGGATGCATCGCCGGTTTTCTGCGCAATGGCGTCGTCGATCCCGGTCGCGATGGCGATCGCCACGGTGACCACATCGCGAAGCGGCGAGAACCGCAACCACTGGGCGCTCACCGGTTCACCCGGGCTGATGTCGCGGCTGTAGCCCATCTCGATCACGGTGCGCAGCGGCATGTCGAGCGCGGTGATCCAACTTGCCGGCAAGATGCCTTGCAGCGGAACGAGGATGGGAACCGTGGTCGCGGGCATCAGGTAGTAGCGCGTGTCTCCGTAGACGCCTTGATCGATGGTGGTGGCAAGGGTGAACGGATCGTAGAACGGGTAGTACCCGTGCTCGTACGCGATGCCCAAGACCGCGTTCAGGTCCGCCAGCACGTTGAGCGGATGCGACGGGAAGTCGGAGAAGCCGTCGTACTGGAAGCTGATGTCGATGGTGGAGAGGTGGCAGACGCCGGTCGAGTCGCAGCTGTTGGTCGGCGCAGGCCCGTCCGCGGTGACTCCCAGAAAGGGGATCGAGAGGCCGGTGAATCGGGCGAGAATCCCGCCATTGGGGCGATTGACGTCGGCAGCGAGGACGAAGGACACGTCGGGTGCGCCCTGCCAGTCGTTGTACTCGTAATAGTCGATGAGAGACCGCTTCACGATGACGGCGATGCGCGTGCTCTGGGAGTAGCCGAACACGACGGTGGGGCCGGCTTCCGGGGTGCCGAAGGAGAGGTTGCGTGGGCACGACGACCCGCTGGACAGACAAGCGCTGAGATTGGTGGCCCCTACGGCCACCGACTGATCGAAGGTCATGTCGCCGGCGGTGAAGGGTGCGAACTGCTCTGGTGTGTAGACCGCGACCTTGTTCATCTGGTCAGGGTCTATCCCCGTGGCGCCCTGCAGGTAGTTGTGGCTGATGACATCGAGGTATGTGCTGACGAACTCGTCGGTCTGCGCCTGGGGTCCGTAGCCCACGAGTGGACTCCAGGTACCGCCCATGATCAACGCGGTGACCGTCGCCGCGCTGGCCACGACCAGCGAGAAGGTCGACCAGGCGGTGGCGAGCACACCCCCGGCGATCGCCACGGCCGCCGCACCCGCCCGGAGCAGCGTTCCCATAGTCATCACACGACCGATCGGGCCGACCGCACCCAAACCGAGACCTGAACCCGTGCGGGCGCGGAACGCCCCGGTTGTTCCCGCACGGCCCCCTAATTGTACGACTCGGCACCATCTGGATACCAGCGGTATCGAGGCTCAGGGTGCAGAATTACGCCGTTCGGACGACGCGATGCCGACCGGCGGCGAAGAGCGGTCGGTCAGACGGCAACGGGTGCCTTGATACCCGGATGCGACCGGTATCCGATGATCTCGATGTCGTCGTACTCGTAGTCGAAGAGCGACGGCCGACGCCGCAGGTTCAGTTCGGGATAGGGGTAGGGGTCTCGCGACAACTGGAGTTCGACCTGCTCGACGTGGTTGTCGTAGATGTGGCAGTCACCACCGGTCCAGACGAATTCGCCCACGTCGAGTCCGGCCTGCTGGGCCATCATGTGCGTGAGCAGCGCGTAGGAGGCGATGTTGAAGGGAACACCGAGAAACAGATCCGCGCTGCGCTGATAGAGCTGGCAGGAGAGTTTGCCGTCGGCGACGTAAAACTGGAAGAAGGCGTGGCACGGCGGTAACGCCATCTGCGGGATCTCCCCGACATTCCACGCCGACACGATGTTGCGCCGGGAGTCGGGGTTGGTGCGCAGCAGGTCGAGTGCGGCCGAGATCTGATCGATGTGTTCGCCGGACGGCGTGGGCCAGTTGCGCCACTGCACCCCGTACACCGGACCCAGGTCGCCCTGGTCATCGGCCCATTCGTCCCAGATGCTGACGCCGCGTTCTTGCAGCCAGCGCACGTTCGAGTCGCCGCGCAGGAACCACAGCAGTTCGTAGATGATCGACTTGAGATGCACCTTCTTGGTGGTGATCAGCGGAAAGCCCTGGGCGAGGTCGTAGCGCAGCTGATGACCGAACAGACTGCGCGTGCCGGTTCCGGTGCGGTCGGCCTTGGGGGTGCCGGTGTCGAGGACCAGCCGCAGGAGGTCCTCGTACGGGGTGGGGATCGCCTCGGTCGCCGCGATGTCTCTGATGGCCGTGCTCACGACAGCAAGTCTAGAGCGACGGTCCGCAGCGCCGACCGCGCAACGCCCGCAGGTGAATCAGTGTGGCTGGTGATGCTCAGGAGAAGATCGCCAGACCCTTGCCGAGGAAGTACGCGCCGACCACCAGCAGCGTGACGATCGTGATCGGAGAGATGTTGTCCTCCAACCATTGCCGAAACGATGCGAGCGCCGGGTCCAGGCGTCGTCCTCCGACGATCGCGACGATCAGCGGAACGATCATCCCCAGGCTCGCGAGGATCACGAACACTCCCACCGCCACCCATGCCGACGTCCCACCCTGGGTGTCCTCGGCGATGCGTGCACCCGCGCCGAGGCTCAGGGGCGTGTTCTTGATGATCGCGACTCCCTCGACCATGCCGAGCCCGAGAACGGTGATCCCCGACATCCCGGAGATCCTGGCGAGAACCTTGGCCTCCTTGGCAAGTTCACCGGGCTTCGGCCGTCCCTTCCAGGCGTAGGCCGCCAAGATGAGGAACCCGACGCCGAGGATCAGCGACACGATGCTGACGCCGTTCTCGGTCTCGGCCGGTGCGTCCTCCTCGACGGCGTCGGTGATCAGTACCGCGATGCCGGTCAGGATCAGAAGAGTGATACACCACCCGAGGATGAACAATGCGGCCTTGATCCTGCCGTGATCGGAGAGCAGGAACACGATGCTGGTGATGATGGCCAGCGGACTGATCGCCACCGCGATCGCCACGGGAAGAACGTCACCGATGGCGGTAGCAATCACGATCGGCGCTCACTCGCTGCAGCGTGAACGTCGCCTCGTCGACCTGGCACCGGAGCATCTCCCCCTGTCGAATTCGGTCCCGTTCTGGTGGAACAGGTTACATATCTTCCCGAGGGGATGGTCCCATGGCCGATTTCATGCCGCCGGACGTGTCGAGCGAGATGTCACACGTTGACGCGCGATTGGCACGCGATGGGTGTCTCCGACCGGTTGCCGATCTCACCGATCACATGTCCATCAGCTGTGCGGCGACGGTCGCGCCCAACTCCCAGCACGCCTGGAGGTCGGCTTTGGTCGGCTCTTGCGATACCACCACGTCGGCTGCCGCCCTGGTCCAGCCGAGGCCGGTGGTGATCGAATCCAGGGCGCGCTGTGCACCCTCGGTCCCCTGGTTCCCGTGGAAGTACGCCCCGAACGGGTGGCCCTTGGTCGAGTCGAGAATCTGGTAGTAGCTCTGATCGAATGCGTGCTTGAGCGCGCCGGAAATGTATCCGAGGTTGGCCGGGGTACCGAGCACGTAGCCGTCGGCGGCGAGAAAATCGCTCGCCGTCACCGACAGTGCCGCACGCCGGAGAACCTCGACGCCGGTGATCTCGGGGTCGGTCGCACCGGACAGCACGGCCTCGAACATCGCCTGGCAGTGCGGCGACGGCGTGTGATGCACGATCAGAAGTTGCGTCACGGGGCCTCGGACCGAGTCTCGTTGTATTGCGCGACAGCACGTTTCATCATCTGACGGGCCCTGGTGCGATCACCGGCGTAGTCGTAGGCACGCGCGATCCGGTAGGTGTTGCGCCAGTCGGTGGGGTCGCTCTCCCACTCCTGCTTCACCTGCGCGAAGAGTTCGTCGGCGGCGTCGCGCTCGATGCGGCCCGACGGGCGCCGCGGCAGGGACGACACGTCGAGTTCGCGACCCTCCTCGGCCATGATGCGCGCGAGCCGCTGATGTTCGATGCCGGCGCGCAGCGTCGCCCAGATCATCCAGACGCCCAGAAACGGAAGGACCAGAACGCCGATACCCAGACCGATGCCCGCGACGCTGCCGGTGGCGATGAGTTGCACACCGCTGCGTCCCAGCAACACGAAGTAGACACACATCGCGAGCACGAGAAACGCGATCATCCACACGATCGGACGCGAATCGCGCGGCTTCGGCGCACCCGACCGGGCCGCCTGGTTGTCGCGGGGTTCGGGATCTCCGGTCATCGGCTCGTGCCCGACACTCACAGGTCCATGAACGCGTCGAGCCCGACGGTGAGTCCCGGACGGGCGGGGATCGTACGGACGCCCAGCAGCACGCCGGGCGCAAACGAGCTCCGATCGAGCGAGTCGTGCCGGATGGTCAGCGTCTCGCCGGTGGTGCCGAGCAACACCTCCTGATGGGCGACGAGACCGGCCAGCCGCACCGAGTGCACGTGCACACCGTCGACGACGGCACCGCGTGCACCCTCGAGTTCCTCGGTGGTGGCATCCGGACTCGGTCCCAACCCGGCTGCCGCGCGGGCCTCCCCGATCAGCGCGGCGGTACGGTAGGCCGTCCCCGACGGCGCATCGGCCTTGTGCGGATGGTGCAGTTCGATCACCTCGACGGATTCGTAGAAGCGCGCGGCCTGCTGCGCAAACCGCATCGACAACACCGCACCGATGGCGAAGTTGGGCGCGATCAGCACGCCGACGCCCGGTGTGTCGGCGAGCCACTCCTGCACCTGCGCGAGCCGCTCGTCGGTGAAACCGGTGGTACCCACGACCGCGTGAATACCGTTGCCGATCAGGAATTCCAGGTTGTCCATGACGACGCTGGGGTGGGTGAAGTCGATGACCACCGCGGTGCCGGTGTCGACGAACCTGCGCGGATCGTCGCCCTTGTCGACGCCGGTGGTGAACACGAGGTCGTCGGCCGCTTCCACGGCGTCGACCATGGCCTGCCCCACCTTGCCGCCACTGCCGAACACACCCACCCGGATCTCGTCACTCATCGGCGCCCTCTTCTCGCATACTCGGTCACAAGTGCGGGTTCGAGTCTAGTGCGCTGGTCGACGCCGACGGACGGCGCGGCAATGCCGTAGATCGGTGTCGGTATATGGCGCCGATCTACGGCACAGACCGCTGGGAACCACATCTCAGTAGAGAGGTGCGTCACCGCGCAGGTGGTCGAAGACCAGTGAGGTGGTGGTCCCGGCCACCTCACGCCGGGAGTTGAGCATCTCGACGAACGTCCGCAGCGATTCTGTGTCGGACGTGGCCACGTGCAGCAGGTAGTCGTCGGTGCCGGCGAGGAAGAACACATCGATCACCTCGTCGCTGCGGGCGATCTCGCCGACGAAACGCCGGATCTGACCCCGCGCATCCGACTGGAGGCTCACGGCGACCATCGCCCGGAGCGGTCGTCCCACCGCAGCGGGGTCCACGTCGGCGAAGAAGCCGCGGATCACCCCCGAATCGACGAGCCGCCGGAGCCGTCCGTGGCAGGTCGACGGCGCGATGCCCACCTTGGCGGCGAGCTCACTGTTGGGCATTCGCGCGTCGGTCTGCAACAGACGCAGCAACTCACGGTCGGTCTCGTCGAGCACCGCCGGGCGAACATCCTTCGGACTCGCGACCATCACACTCCCCGTTCTCGAACAAACATCAGATTCGATGCCAGCCACCAGAATTATCATCGCACTCATTGCCCGAAAATCGCACTTACTTCACCATTATGGGTGTTCAACGTCGAGCACTCGCCTGCGAGCGCCCACCGCGCCGCCCACATCCACCCCCAGCCCGCCGGCTCGAGCCCGATCCGGCAGTCTGCCACAGCCACACACGTGATTCACCAGGAGAACTGACATGCGTATCGGCATCCCCACCGAGATCAAGAACCACGAATACCGCGTTGCCATCACCCCGGCCGGTGTCGCCGAACTGTCCCGACGCGGTCACGACGTGATCATTCAGGCCGGCGCGGGCCTCGGCTCGGCGATCGACGACGCCGACTTCAAGGCCGCGGGCGCGCAGATCCTCGACACCGCCGCCGCGGTGTGGGAGCAGGCCGACCTGCTGCTCAAGGTCAAGGAGCCCATCGAGGCCGAATACGGCCTGATGCGCGAAGGCCAGACGCTGTTCACCTATCTGCACCTGGCGGCGAGCCGCCCCTGCACCGACGCGCTGCTGGCGTCGGGGACCACCTCGATCGCCTACGAGACGGTGCGCGCGGCCGACGGCTCGCTGCCGCTGCTCGCGCCGATGAGCGAGGTTGCCGGCCGGCTCGCCCCGCAGGTGGGCGCTTACCACCTGATGCGTTCGGAGGGGGGCCGCGGCACGTTGATGGGCGGGGTCCCCGGCACCGAACCCGCCGACGTCGTCGTGATCGGTGGCGGTGTCAGCGGTGCCAACGCCGCGACGATCGCGATGGGTATGGGCGCCACGGTGACCGTCTTCGATCTCGACATCGCGAAACTGCGCGCCGTCGACGCTCGCTTCGGCGGTCGCGTGCAGACGCGGTACAGCACGACGCTGGCACTATCGGAGGCCATCAAGGGCGCCGATCTGGTGATCGGCGCGGTGCTGGTTCCTGGTGCCAAGGCCCCGGTGCTGGTGCCCAACAGTCTCGTCGCCGAGATGAAGCCGGGTTCGGTACTCGTCGACATCGCGATCGATCAGGGCGGCTGCTTCGAGGACTCGCACCCCACCACACACGACGACCCCACGTTCACCGTGCACGACAGCGTGTTCTACTGCGTCGCCAACATGCCGGGCACCGTGGCCCGCACATCCACCCAGGCCCTGACCGGAGCCACCCTGCCCTACGTGCTGCAACTCGCCGACAAGGGCTGGGAGACCGCGCTCGCGCAGAACACCGCGCTGGCTCACGGACTGAGCACGCACGCCGGTGAGCTGTACACCCCCGAGGTCGGCGCGGCACTCGGCATGCCGGTGACCGCGAACCCGTTCGCCGCCAACTGAATCCGACCTGCTCGGTGCGACACACGTCAGCCGGACACCTCGGTGTGTCCGGCTGACGTGCGTGTGCGGTCAGAGTGCTTCGAACCCGTTGGTGGCGACCACCACGCCGAGCACGACGAGCACGGTCCCCACGATCACCGTGTTGTACCTGGTGACCCATGCGTCGATCCTCGCGAGTGCCGGTTCGGCGCGGGAGCCGAGGACCGATGTGGCGATGGTCGGCGCCGCGATCGCGGTACTGCCCACCACGACGAATACCGCGACGGCGACGGCCTGCGCACCGACCGCTGCGGTGGTCTCGGCGATCGTGGTCGCTGCCGACACCGTGATGAGAAGGTTCTTCGGATTCACCGCCGCCAGCGCCAGACCCAGCGCGACCACCCTCGCCGGCCCGATGGTCTCGACGGTCCGATACCAGCCCGGTACGTCGTCGCCACCGGATGAGCGCCAGGCACCGACCAGCTTCTCGACCCCGAGCCCGAGCAGGAGAACTCCGACGCCGACGCCGAGAACTCCCATGACGGGCCCCGATCCGCCGGCCACCGACAACAGGTCGGCAAGCGCGATCACCACCACGCACACCGCCGTGAGACCGACGAACCACCCGGCCAGGAAGCACCAGCCGACCGATGCGGATCGCTTGATCACCAGCGCCATGCTCACCATCACGAGCGGAGCCGACGCCATCAGCAGGGCAACGGCAACGGGAAGGACTTCGGCCACAGCGTCTCCCACGGCTCGAACCTAGTGTCGCGTTTCGTTAGTTGGTTTTCGGTTGAGCTTTCTTGAGAATCTCCTCGACCGGTTTCGTCCACACGAAGGGGTGTTTGCGGTCGTTC
>NZ_JBSFQI010000017.1:0-39627 GCF_053588635.1 Gordonia sp. NPDC003425
AGGGAGTCGATGTCGGTGAGTCCGCCGTCGGCCCAGTCTTTGCGGGCGTGATGGATTTCCACGCGGGTGGCCGGTTGGGTGCAGTCGGGTGCCGAACACATCTCGCCGCCCTCGGAGGCGAATGACGCCAATCGTTGTCCCAGGGAGGCGAGTCGACGCGAGCGCCCCAGATACAGCGGGACTGTGGTGTGGTCGGCGAACACGGCCAGGTACTGCTGTGAGTGGGCGGCCAGCGCGATGACGTCGGAGATCGGGAGCAGCGCCCCGGAAGCAGTGGTACCCAGTCCGGCGTGGCGGCGCAGGTCTTTCTCGTCGATCTTGATGATCACCTGCACGGACAGTCCCCGGTGACTCTTGCCGAGCGTCCCCTCGGCGAGTACCGCGGTGAGCAGGGCGCGTAGCGCGTCGTGGTTGCGTTGTGCCTGCGACCGGGTGTCGCGGCCTGCGGCGTCGGCGAGTTGGCGGGGGTCGGCATCCCCGACGGGTCCTCGTGGCGATGCGTCGTCGTCGGGATTGTTGAGGCCCGCTTTCCCCACGCGTCGAGGACCACGTCGAACAGGGCGCGGGTGTGTGGATCGAGGTGACCGTTGAGTTTCGACATCAACTGGGTGTCTTGACGGTTGAGCCACAGGTTGCGGCGGCGGGCGCGGTCGTTGTCGTCGGTGAGGTGACCGTCGGGATCGAGATGGGCCAACAATCGTGCCCCGACCTGCCCGAGTTCGGGTGGACTCAAAGTGCCCGCATAGTGGCTCATCGTCTGCTCGGCGGCCACCCGCACATCGTGGGGTGTGGCGGCGGGGATCTTGTCGAGGACGTCGAGGACCACCAGAGCGTGGGACATCCCGGCGCTGCCGTCGGCGCACTTCTCGGCCAACGTCGGACACGACGGTGCCAACAGTTGCCCGGTGGCCGAATGAAAGTGGGCGGTGTGTTCGAGGAGCCGTTTACGGCGAACCGGTTCGGTGATCCGCAGCGCGTGGGAGAAGAACGCGATCACACTGCGGAATCCGCGTCGGCGGGGGATATCACGATCAGAGATCTCCACCAACGCCCGGTTGCCCACGGCCGGCACCCGATGATGGGCACGTTCGAGTTCGGTGGCCGCGGCGACGAGTTCGTCATCACTCCACGACGACACATCGGCGGCCGCGATCTCATCAAGCACCGCATGCAACCGGGTGATCACCTCCGGTGCCGCCGACATGAACCTCACCCCCAACCCGTCGTATCGAACGTATGTTCTACGATAACACACTCCGGCGACGGGCCGAAGGCAGCGCGCGATCCTGGGGGCAGGCGTCAGCGCAGCGTCACCTGACGCCCGCGGATTCCGTCTCGCGAGCTGCGCTCGTCGATGGTGAGGTCCCCGGTCTGCGCCAGGGCCTCGCCGAGCCAGGTGTCGAGCTGATCCAGCCCGGGGTACCACTCCTCGTGGTGCATCTCGTTGTCCAGGTCGAAGACCGGTACGAGCAGGCCCAGCGTGCGGAACGACCCGGCGAACCGGGAACCCTCCCCCAACGTGAGTCGACCGGCCGCGTGCAGCCGGGCCAACGCGTTCATCAGGTCGTCCTCCGGTTCGGGGCGCACCCAGCGCAGGTGCGCACGCTCGCCGGCGTCGACCCACCACGGTGCCCCGACCTCGCTCTTGGGATGCAACCGCGCGCTGGGCAGCACGGTCTCGTTGGCACGTTCGAGCATCGCGGCCACTTCCGGCGGTGCCTCCACGCCCGGTGCGAACCACCAGGAGAAGTCGCCGTGGACGATGATGTCCAGCGGGGCATCCACGGCGAGAACATCACTCAACGATCCGGCGTCGTCGGCCGTGTCGGCGCTGCGTAGTTCCGACCCGGGCGTCGCATGCGCCGCCCACGAAATAGCTGCCGCCAGAGCGTGATTGAGGTCGGCGGGTTCCGGATCGGTCTGCAGGGCGGCCAAACCCTCTGGTGCGCCGCGTGATTCGCGAACCATCCCGGCCACCGCGCCCGGCAGAATCGTGGCCAGGGTGACCTCGTTGCGGGTACCGGGTGGGGGTGGAACACGCTGTGCGTTGTCGTCGGGCATCACGGAAGTCACCTCGGGCTCCGGCGGTCCCGGCTCGATCAGGTCCAGACGCGCCGTCGCCGAGGGAACGAACGAGCGCAGCGCCACCAGGTCGCATTCGGCGGCCAGCCCCGCGAACGGACGCGGCGGAGGCGCCATCGACGCGAGTTGGCGTGCCTTGCGCGCCGCGACCCGCTCGGCGCGATTACTGCCGGGACGCGGGCCCGATCCCCGTTTGCTCTTCTTGGCCATCGGTCCACCCTCTCATGTCGTCGACCAGCGGACGCGCGGCCGCCCTGCGCGCCGAGATCGCAGCCGGCGACATCAGTCGACGGTCACCAGCCAGTCACGCACCTTTGCCGGGTGATCCGTCGCGAGCCACCGCACGCCCAGGTCGGCGCACAGTTGGACGTCGGCGAGTTCGTTGACGGTCCAACAGTAGGTGACCCGGCCGGCGGCAGCGGCCTTGTCGACGATCTCGGGATGCAGCCGCAGCGTTTCGATCGACGGTCCGATGCCGGTCGCGCCCACCGCGGTGGCTGCCGAACCGCCCAGCACCCGTGCGGTGTCACCGAGCAGGATCGTCGGCAGGATCGGCGCGTTGCGGCGCACCCGCCACACCCCGGCGGAGGAGAACGAGATCACCACCGCGCGACTGTGGTCGGCGGACGGAGGGGTGCCGACGCCGAATTCGTTCAGCACTTCCAGCAGCCGTTGTTCCACCAGGCTGCCGAACCGGACCGGATGCTTGGTCTCGATGAACAGCCGCACCGGTCGCCGCCAGTCGAGGGTGAGGGTGAGCAGCTCCCGGAGCGTGAGCACCGACGCCTTGTCGCCGGCGGCGTGCCACCCACCGAAATCGAGCTCACGCAGTTGCGCGAGGCTCATCTCGCTCACCACTCCGGTGCCGTTCGAGGTTCGCTCGACGGTGCGGTCGTGAATGCACACCAGCTCCTGGTCGGAGGTCAGCCGCACATCGCATTCAAGTCCGTCGGCGCCTTGCGCGAGCGCGAGTTCGTAGGCGGCGACGGTGTGCTCGGCGGCCTCACCGGATGCCCCGCGGTGGGCCACCACCGCGGGTTTACCCGACCGGGACACCTGCTCGCCGGTGGTCACCCCACCACCACCCACCGGGTGTCGGGGACGGCGGCAGACTCCGCGTCGAACAACACGGGGAGTCGTCGCGACGCCCAGAATGCGAAGCCGGCCGAGACCGCGGCGGACAAGGTCACCAGGGCGAGCGCGTCGGCGCCGGTCTGGATGGAGTCCGAACGCAGCGACACCGCCCAGGTGATGGCCGCCCAGAGCGCCACGACGTTGACCAGCGCCCACGCCAGCCACAGCCGGTTGAGGCGCTCCCGCAGCAGACCGTCGACGCCGGTGTCGCGCCAGGGCCCCGCACCCGCGGCGGCCGCCTCGTGCAACAACAGCCCGCCGCCGACGACGTTCACCAGCGGCACCGCCGACAGCAGGATGCGCTGCCAGGCGGGCCGCGGATCGGTCCGGTCGGCGCTGCGGTACCGGTCGGCGCGCACCGCAGCGACCCAGGTGGTGAACGTCCAGAACCCGAGGACGACGCCGCCCAGCGCGGCGATCCCGGCGAGGAACACTAGGACGGCGCTCACCGCGATCAGCCAGGCCGGTAGCGGGGTGTCCCGGTTGATCACCAGCAGGACGTAGCGGAACAGGTGCATCAGGGCAGAGGCCGCGAGAGTCGCGGACGCGATCATCAGCGCGGAGCGCAGCCGCGCTGCCGCGGCGGTGACGGCGTCGGGCCGCTCGTCGTGGACGAGCGGAACGTCGCGCAGTCCCCAGCGCGGGATGTAGACGTAGCGCGGGATGCGGCGGGGGCCCCGGTCGGGCACGGGTCGTCGTGGCGGGATGGACTCCGGTGGACGGCGGGCAACCCAGCGCACATGCCGACTCCGATACGTGCGCGGGGCGTCACGCCGCGCTGCCGCCGGCACCGGCGGACGGACCGGCGGCCCCGGGCGTCGGGCCGGCGCGGCCGGGGCATACGGAGAGGGCGCGCGGGTCGATTCGACGACGCTCAGCGGTCCGCCACAGCGCGGGCACCGTTCCCGTCCGGGTCGGTGCGGTGCCTGGATGCGGCAACGGGGACAGAGATCGTAGCTGCTCACCCCGCAGACTCCCCGACCTCCACCGGTTTGCCGTTCTCCAGCCAGGCGAGCATGCCGCCGCGCACGCAGGAACCGTCGAATCCCATCTGGGCCAGGTAGTTGAGCACGCGCATCGAACGTCCGCTGGAGTGGCAGATCACGAGCAGGTCCGCGTCGAGGTCGATCTCGTCGAGGCGGGCCGGAACGTCGCCGAGGGGGATGTGCACGGCCCCTTTGACGTGGCCCGCCGCCCATTCGTCGTCCTCACGGACATCGAGCAGAATCCGGGTGTCGTCGCCGGTGAAATCATCGGGGAGTTCAGTGACCGGCACCTGTGCAATGTCGCCCATGCTCACACGCTCAATGGTGGCACATGCGTGACGGATGCAGCGGGCGTGTACGCAACTCCACACACGGGTGGGCGGTTTGTGGACTTGACAGTTCAGCCGGATTCCACCGGCGACTATGTAGGACTGCATAATGCTATCCACATGCCGGTTTGACAACCGGCACGAAAGTGGTCCGACCGTCGATGTCGACCTGTGGATGAGACTGTGGATTTGTGGACAACGGTGCAACGTCGACCATTCGAATGTGACCGGGCTCACCGATCCGGTCATTCAATCCGCGAAAGTGTTCGCCATCGTGGACAATTGCGCAATTGGTTGCGGATTCGCGGAAATCCACATCATCCTGTGGATAACTCGGCAGAAGCTGTGGAGAATATCTGCGGACCGGCCGGCTATCGGAACGTTATGCGTTGCGCCCGGTCCATCGCGGCGAGGGTTCCGCTGACGATGCCCTCGCTGAGGTCCGCGACGCTCGACGGCCCGCTCATCAGTCGGGCGAGCAGCGGTTTGGGCGCGGTGACCGGAACGATGTCGGCATCGGGGAAGCGCTCGGCCACCACCGACCGCATCACACCCACGCCGTCGACGAGCCCGACCCGGGTGGCATGCTCGCCGATCCAGATGTCGCCGTTGAACAGGTCCTCGTCCTCGTTGAGCTTCTTTCCGCGCCGTTGCCTGACCCACCCGATGAACGCGGAGTGCAATTGCTCCTGCAGCGCCTTGAGCCACTCCACGTCGGCTTCCTGCTCCGGCGAGAACACGTCGAGTCGGGCTTTGTTGTCGCCCGCGGTGTAGAGCCTGCGCTCCACCCCGAACCGCGACAGCACGTCGGCGAACCCGAACCCCGACGACACCACCCCGATGGACCCGACGAGTGAGGTGTGCGCTGCGTAGATCTCGTCGGCCGCACACGCGATCCAGTAACCACCCGAGGCCGCCACGTCCTCGCAGAAGGCGAGGACCGGCACACCCTTCTCGGAGGCGAGCTGCCGGATGCGTTCAGCGATGTACTCCGACTGCGTGGGTGATCCGCCGGGCGAGTTGATCATGATGACGACGGCCTTCAGGGATTCGGTGTCGAAGGCACGTTTGAGGACCGGCTCCACCGAATCGGTGGTCAGCCCCGACCGCCCGATCCCGATGTGCCCGATCGGACCTTCGAAACGCACCACTGCGACCTTGTCGGTGTGCTTGCGGCTCAGCTTCTTCGCGATCTGCCCCCAGGGTCCACTCATCTGATCGAGTGTAGTGCGCGCGTTCTCTACACTCGGCGACGTGGACATCCGGTGGCTGACCGCGTTCCTCGATTTTCCCGCCGCCCAATTCGGCGACGAGGTCACCTTCTGGCGCGCCATCGCGGGCAGCACCGTGTCGCCGCCGCGGGGTGCATACCGCGAGTTCGCCACGCTCGAGCCCTTCAGCGGCGATCCCCACCTCCGGGTCCAACGCATCGCCGACGGGCCCGGTTCGTTGCATCTCGATCTCCACGTCGACGACCCGCGCGCGGCGGCCGCGGAGGCCGCGGACCTCGGGGCGTCGGTGCAGGCCGATCACGCGGACTATCTGGTGTTGTCGTCGCCGGCCGGGTTCGACTTCTGCATGGTGCCGTGGAACGGACGGGCCGCACGCTCGCGGCCGGTTCGATGGCCCGACGACACCATCAGCATCATCGACCAGGTATGTATCGACGTGCCCGACGCGACGTTTGACCGCGAACTCGTGTTCTGGACGCAACTCACCGGATGGCCGACCGAGCAGACGAGCAGCGCCGATCTGGTGCGGCTACGCCGCGACCGGCGGCTCGCATTGGGAATCCTGTTGCAACGGTTACGCTTCGGCCCGGCGACTACGGCCGCGGGCCATCTCGACATGGCGGCCAACTCGGTCGAGCAGGAGGTCACGCGGCATGAGGACTGGGGTGCGCGCGTCGTCGAGCGTCACCCCGCCTGGACGGTGATGCGCGACCCAGTGGGACGGCCGTACTGCATCACCGGCCGCAATCCCCGCACCGGCGACTAGGTGCGTGTGCCCGCCGCGAACATTCGCAGCCGCTCCACCTCGTCGTCGAACTCGGCGCGTTGCGCTCGGTCGAGCGACACGAAGAGTTCGGTGTCGATCTCACCCTCCGCGATGCGCCACGTGCCGGCCAGCCGCCCGTCGACGAGGACGAAGCCGGGCGAACGGCCGTTGGCGGTGACGGTCCGGCGGAAGTGATCGTCGTCGGCGATACGCGCTCGGTCGCCCTGGGCGACGAGCACGTGGTCGAACGGTGCGATGAGCCGTACCGGCGCGGGCACGTCGGGGTCGGCGAGGCCGAGACCGTCGAGGTCGAAGAGCACCTCGCCGTCGGGACCGACCAGCCGAACCAGCTCCCAGTCGCGTTCCATCGCGTCCAGAAGGGGACGCAACCCGGTGATGCCCGACCAGGTCTGGACCGCCTTCGCGGTGGCCGGCCCGAAACCGCGGAGATAGAGGCGGATGAGTTCACGGTGCGCCTCCTCGCCCACGAGCGCGGGCTCACCCGGACCGATCCAGTCGTCGAGCAGGCGGTAGGTGGGGGCGCCGGTGCCTCCCCACAGCCCGCGTGGCGGAATCTGGACCAGCGGAAGCGCACATCGGGCCAGCACCGTCAGCGTGGTCGGGTTCTCCTCCGGATGCCGTAGCGCCAGTTCCTTGCCGAGGTCGGTACCGCGCCGAGCCTCCTTGGCGAGCAGCTCGGCCGCGTCGGCGATCACCGCGTCCGGATCGGCGCGCACCAGGCGGTGATTGGTGCGAAACCCGGCGTCGATGCGGGGTTGGGCCAGTGGGCGAATCCAGCGCGCGTCGAGACCGTCGACGAGGAAGACCGTGCCGCGCAGCAACACCATCCGCACCACGTCCCGATTGGTCAGCAGATCGTCGAGTTCCGTGGGATCGAACCCCTCGATCCGTGACCACAGCGCGTAGAAGGCGCTCACCGGATCTTGTGACTGCATCCCGACGATCCGGTCGATCACCTCGATCGCATCCTCGTCGACGCGGGCGAGCAGGTGCTGGCGATCCAACAGTGTGCGGTTCCACTGCGCCGCGGAGATCCGCGCTGCGCAGGCGTCAGCGGTCATCGACGCTCTCAGCCGGCCGGGTACGTCAGCCCGGTCGCCGCGTGGCAGCGATATCCGTGTGGATTCTTCGCGAGGTACTGCTGGTGGTAATCCTCGGCGTAGTAGAAGCGGCCGTCGCCTGCGTCGGGCAGCGGTGCGATCTCGGTCGCCACAGGTCCGAGCCCCGCCGACCGCAGAACCTCCCCGAATGTCTCCGCCGAGCGGCTCGCCACGTCCGCGTCCGCCTCGTCGAGAGTGAAGATCGCCGACCGGTACTGGGTGCCGATGTCGTTGCCCTGCCGCATCTGCTGAGTGGGATCGTGACTCTCCCAGAACACCTTCAGGATGCCTTCGAGGGTGACGACCGCCGGGTTGTACACCACGAGCGTCGATTCCGTGTGCCCGGTACGGGCCGTGCAGGTCTCCTCATAGGT
This sequence comes from Gordonia sp. NPDC003425, assembly GCF_053588635.1. Taxonomy (NCBI): domain Bacteria; kingdom Bacillati; phylum Actinomycetota; class Actinomycetes; order Mycobacteriales; family Gordoniaceae; genus Gordonia; species Gordonia sp. NPDC003425. The sequence goes on from NZ_JBSFQI010000017.1 coordinate 8,025, forward strand.
CGGGTTGGGGGTGTAGCCACCGGCGTAACCGACTGCGGTGGTGTACACGCCGGGCACCTGCCAGAAGATCTCCTCGATGCCCCAGAAGCACCCGCCCGCCACGATCACCGCGGAGAGTCCCTCGGGTAGGTCTCCGATGCCGCCGTTGCGGTCGGTGTGCGTAAAACGCATCGGGTGATGCAGGACGATGTTCTCGTCGGCGACGCGCACCCCCACCTCGCGGCCGGGCAGGGCAGCCGCAGGATCAATGAGCGTGGTCTTCGCCGCGCGGCCGGAAAGAAGCTGGTCAAGCCAAGACATGGCACGATCCTACGCGGGATGTGGCGTCGGGTTTGAGCCGTGCGCCGAAGTCTGTTTATGATGTCCACAACCGACGGATGTGACAATCCTCACTCACCCGTCGAACGACGGACATCTTCCCGGATGCAGCCCCAGTCCGGAACCCGAAAGCAGACCCGAAGGAGTGTCGATGACGACACGTTCGACGCGCGACACCCGGATTCTCGCGACCTCTCCCGGGGCCAGTCGCGCGGCGTACAACGTGCGGTCGGCATGTACCGGAATCGCGCTCAGCATCGTCGGGCTCATCGCGCTCCTCGTCCTACTCGTCCTCATCTGAGCGCTCGCCGGCACTCCCTGCCGCGCACATCGCGGCAAGTCGCAAACCTCAACCCTGGTTGAACTGAGTTCGCCGGGGTTTGTTGCATTCACCCATGCTCTGCGGAAGTGTGGAGACATCGGCGCGGCACGTTCGTCCACCTCTGGCGACGACTCGCCGCGTGCGAAAGTCAGAGCAGTATCCGAGGCAGTGGCCCAGAGAAAGTCTGTGGCAGAGAGGTTTACCGTGGCTGAATACACCTTGCCCGATCTTCCGTACGACTATGCGGCACTGGAGCCGCACATCTCCGGCAAGATCATGGAACTCCATCACGACAAGCACCACGCGACGTACGTCAAGGGCGCCAACACCACGCTGGAAAAGCTCGCGGCCGCCCGCGAGGACGGCACCATCGCCGACAAGGTGTACGGGCTGTCGGCGACCCTGGCCTTCCATCTCGGCGGCCACACCAACCACTCCATCTTCTGGAAGAACCTGTCGCCGGACGGCGGCGACAAGCCCGAGGGTGACCTCGCGGCCGCCATCGATGCGCAGTTCGGTGGTTTCGACAAGTTCCAGGCGCACTTCACCTCCGCCGCCACCACCCTGCAGGGCAGCGGCTGGGCCATCCTGGGCTACGACACCATCGCCGGCAATCTGGTGATCCTGCAGCTGACCGATCAGAGCGGCAACATCCCCGCCGCGATCATCCCCATCGTGATGCTCGACATGTGGGAGCACGCGTTCTACCTCGACTACCAGAACGTCAAGCCCGACTACGTGAAGGCCTGGTGGAACGTGGTGAACTGGGCCGACGCCGCCGAGCGTTTCGCCACCGCGAGCAAGCAGGGCCCCGGCCTGGTCGTTCCGGCCTGACCCCACCCGCACTGGGATCACACCAAAGGTTGCCGTTTGCTGCGCACGACGCGGCAAACGGCAACCTTTGTGTGTGGGTGGGAAGTATTCGGGCTCAGAGCACCGCGGTGAGCGTGATGGCCACCGCGCAGGCGATCCCGATCACGATGAGTGTCACCACATCCCGACGATGCGGCCCCGCCTTCTCCGCGGTGAGCCGGCCGGTGCCGCCGCGCGCGGTGATGGCCTCACCCATCTCGGCGCTGCGACGCAACGCCGACGACATCGCGGCGGTCACCATGTCCATGATCCCCATCTCCGCCGCGGGATGACCCGACCGTGCCGGCGCGGTGGGGCGCAGCCGGTGCACCGCGATCAGCAGCCGCAATTCTTCGATCAGCAGCGGCAGTCCACGCAGGCACAGGGCGATCGAGACGGCCCACTCGTCGACAGGCATCCGCAGCTTGCGCAGCGGCCACATCAGCCGTGCGATGGCCGGCGCGATCTCGGCCATCGGGGTGGTCCAGATCACCAGGATCGAACTGGCCACCAGCACCAGACCCAGGGTGATGGCCCGCAGAAATGTGATGACGGACGCGAGTCCGAACGCGGCGTTCACCGCGACGCCGACACCGATCAGCGCCCAGAACCACCAGGGTGGACGCGGCAACGCGCCGAAGGGGATGCCCGCGAGCACCGCGGTCAGCAGCATCACCGCGGCGACGAAGCCCAGCGACGGCCAGGTGGGCAACACCCAGGTCATGATGCCGAGCACCAGCACCACGATCAGTTTTGTGCCCGCCCAGAGCCGGTGGACGATCGAATCGCCGGGCACCTGCCGCAGCGGGATGGCACGCATCGTCATCGCGATCTCCTCTCACCGGGCACCGGGAACGGGTACTGCACGGTCGGGTGCGGCACGGTCGGGTGCGGGGGTGCCTCCGGGATGCCGTCGGGCACCAGGGTGCCGTCGGCCAGCAGGACGCGGCGGGTGCACAGTTGGCCGAGTGAGGTGAAATCGTGGGAGATGATCACGATGGTCATCCCGTCGGCACGCAACCGTGCGAGCAGCGCGATCACCTCGTCGCGGGCGTCCGGGTCGAGGCCGGCCAGGGGTTCGTCGAGGACGAGCACCTTCGGTTTGCGGGCGATCAGCCCGGCCAGCACCACACGGCGCATCTGCCCGCCGCTCAGCGCGTCGATACGCCGGGCCGCGATCTCGCGCGGAAGTCCGACGGCCTCGAGCGCGTGTGCCACCTCGCCGGTGCCGACCTTCTCGCCGCCGACCGCCATGATGTCGTCGCCGACGATGGGCTGCTGCAATTGCAGCCGTGAGTGCTGAAATGCCAGCCCCACCTCCCCGACGTGTTCGGTGACCGGCGAGCCCTCGCCGGTCTTGCCGACCCCATAGAGAAGGCAGGTGCCCTCGGTGGGTGCGATCAGTCCCGCCATGATCCAGGCGAGGGTGGTCTTGCCCGATCCGTTGCCGCCGACGATCAGCAGCCCCTCGCCGCGGTGCACGGTGAGGGTCACGTCGTGCAGCGCACGCACCTCCCAGGGTGAACCCCGCAGATACGTGTGTCCGATTCCGTTGAGCGCCAGCACCGGCGAGCCCACCGGTTCGATCCCCGAATGCAGTTCCCGCCACGACGTTTCCCGATGGCCGGTGGCGGCGGGAAGCAGCCCGGCACCCGGAGTGTGCGCCGCGAGCCACCCCGGCGGCTCCGGCACCACCGCGCCGCGCACCAGATGAATGACGCGGTCGGCGGCGGTGGCCTCCACGGCGCGATGGGTGATCAGCACGACGGCCACACCTCGACGACGCGGTAGGTCGGCGAGCACCGCCAGGAGTTCCTCGCGCCCGGACGGGTCGACCATCGAGGTCACCTCGTCGGCGATCAGCAGCGCCGGGTCGCGAGCCAGCGCCGCGGCGATGGACAGCCGCTGCTGCTGACCACCAGACAGGTCGGAGGTCTCGCGTCCACCGAGTCCGGCCAGCCCCACCTCGCCCAGCAGTTCGTCGACGTCGACCTCGGCGTCGGGCGGTAGCCCCCACACCACGTCGTCGGCGACACGCGCACCGAGCATCTGCGTCTCGGGCCGCTGCAGCACCATCGCGGTGCCGCCGCGGCGGCCGAGCCCCGCCGAACCGGGCCGCGCCACCGTCCCCGACGTGGGGTTACGACCGGCCAGGATCTTGGCCAGGGTCGATTTGCCGGAACCGTTGGCACCGACGATCGCGACGAACTCGCCGGGCTCGATGTGCAGGTTCACACCGTCGAGCACCTGCGGGCCGCCGGGCCGATACGAGAACCCGACCCCGGTCATCGTCAGCGGCAGCGGTGCCACCTGACCGTCGACGGCCAGCGTGGTCTCGGCGTCGAGGGTGTCCTCGCTGGGGATGGCGGCCAGCCGGTCGACCACCGCACCCAGAATCCACCAGGCGATGACGATGGTCAGGATGGTGCCCACCGCACCCATCGCCCAGATCCAGATCCACCAGTAGTCGAGCACGCTGCCGCGCAGCGACTCGATCGCGTCGGCCAATCCGGACAGCGCGGGGATCTTGTCGAGCCACTTGGCCAGACCGCCGAGGGTGTTTCCGGTGGCCTCGAGCGCCAACCGGCGCAGCGGTCCCAGGATCAGCAGCACCAGCACCGACACGCCGCCGAGCAGCGGGGCGGCCACCAGCGCGGCGAGCAGCATCGTCCCGCGACCACGGCCGCGGCGCTTGATCTCGCCGACCAGTCCACCGACGAGCGCGGCGCTGAACACCGACATCGCCGCGCCGGTGCCGGCCATCGCGAAACTCACCACGACGGTGGTCACGGTGGCGGCCACCATCGCCCGTGGCCGGGTACGCGCGGCCACCAGCGCCAGCGGCACCGGGGCCAGCACCCGCACCGCGCCGGCCAGCGGAATCACCGAGCCGATCACCACGGCGGCCACCGCCAGACCACCGAAGATCGCGATCCACGCATACTCCAACGGGTGCAGCGGACCCCGCCGCGTCGGGTTCGTCGAACTCGGTTCGGCGGGCGCGTGAACGTCGTCGGATGGGTGGTGCACAGAACCAGTGTGCCTGGCGCCGCCGACGTCACCGCCCGCCCACCTCGCACACGGCTGGAGTTACGGCGTGTAAACGAACCGTCACAACACGGTGTTTCCAGTTGTCGAACATCTCGTCCGGGGTGGATTCTCAGTGGACCGGAGCCGACGATCCCGGCCCGGTCCACCGATGTGGCAGGTTGTTCGATGCGACGGAGGTTCTCACGATGCAGTCGTCGATTCCGATCGGTCTCACCCCGTTTCACCAGGACGGCCGGCTCAATGGAATCCTGATCTCGGGTCGCTGGCCCGAATCGACCCTGGAGTGGACACAGACGCTGGTCGCGTCCGTGCGTATCGCGTGCCGGCCCGGCTTCCTGCCGACCACCACGATCTTCGGGGTGGTGGAAGACCGGCCCGACGAGGCCGAGGACGAGGCGGTCGGGATGATGGTGGCCGTCGGCAACGTCGTCGACGACAGTTTCCTCGAGGCCGGGCGGTTCCTCACCAATCCTCCGGCCCTGATGATGCTGCACCCACCCTCGCGTACCCGACCATCACTGCCGGAGTGCGCCGATGTCGCCTCCGGCTGCGTGCTGCTGCCCGGCCTGCCCGAACTCGGCCTCGAACACCGCGCCGGCTGGGCAGAGGCCGAGGCCGACGGCACCGTGGTCACGCTGCGCAACCAGGTGGGCATCGACCCCAACGCCGACCCCGACACCGCCGTGCTCGCCATGCTCCTCGCCGCATAGGGCCTCGCCACACTTTTTTGAGGGTGCCCTCACTTCTAATTTTGTGCCCCCTACCTGCACAGATACGGCCAGGCAAGGTGTTGCACAGCTAAGTAAGTGCGCACTAACCTGGCCTACATGGTTGCTGCCCTTCTCCTGAGCTTCGGCGTGATCTTCGTCGCCGAACTCGGCGACAAGTCGCAGCTGATGGCCATGACCTACGCCCTGCGCTACAAGTGGTGGGTCGTCCTGGCGGCCATCACCGTCGCCACCACCGCCGTCCACGCCGTGTCCGTGTTCTTCGGACACTTCCTGGGCCTCTCGATACCGGCCAATCTGATGTCGATCCTCGCCGGACTGGCGATGCTGATCTTCGGCCTGTGGACCCTGCGGGGGGATCACCTCGACGACGACGAACAGACCAGGGCCGATCGGGTGGGTGTCTCGGTGTTCTTCGCCGTGATGTCGTCGTTCTTCCTTGCCGAGCTCGGCGACAAGACGATGCTGGCCACCATCACCCTTGCCGCGCACAGCGACTGGCTGGGCGTGTGGATCGGCTCGACCCTGGGGATGGTGGCCGCGGACGCGCTGGCGATCGCAGTGGGCGCCGTGCTCGGCAGGCACCTGCCCGAACGCACCATCGCAATCGGCGCGTCACTCCTGTTCTTCGCCTTTGCCGCGTGGCTGCTCTACGAGGGCCTGCACGATGCTGCGCCGGTGACGATCGCCGCAACGCTCTCGGCGGTGGTGGTGCTCGTCGGGGTCGGGTCGATCTATATCCACCGTGTTCACCGTTCCTATCGCGACGCGCTCGACGCCGACACGCGACCGCCGGTCAGCGAGTCCTCGCCCCGCTCCTGACCCGCCGAGATCGCTTTCCGGAGCGTTCGCGCGGTTATGCTGCGAGCATCGGCGTGCTGACGGCGCGCGAGACCTCCAGCAACGGCGCAGCCTCGGCGTCGAGTCCGTCGCCCTCGGCGGGCAGGATCGGACGAACAGCGCCCGACACGGCACCGGCGTCGCGATACGCAGATGCTGCCTCGCGCAGCGAGGCCACCTGTTCCGACGGCGACCGCGCATCGAAATCCGCCGGCAGCAGCGGACTCAGCTGGGTGAGTGCGTCGCGGATCTCGACCACCATCCGGTGTAGCCGTTCGGTCGAACCCATCCGCCCGGCCGGCAGCACCACCTCTGGAATCGCCTCGGTGACCAACTCCCAGAGCGGCGCGAGATCGTCAACGTCCCGACGCCGCCGACGCCCGACGACCAGTTCGCGCCACCTCGAATGCAGCATCGGAAAGCTGATCCCCAGCAGAAAGGCGACCACTCCGACGATGTCGAGAGTCCTGCTCCCCAGCAACGTCCAGGTGGCACCCACCAGCCCGGTCGCACTGCCGAGAACAGCGACGATCTGCACCAGCGAACCGACGGCCAGCAGTGTCAGTCCGACGCTGAGCAGGCCGAGGGACACCCGCAGATAACCGTCGGCAACCGCGAAGAACTTGCGGACGCTGCGCACGCACGCGGAGAAGCCGTACATCAGGTAGCCGCTGGCGATCAGGTAGAACAGGGCGAATCCCCAGGTCTGGAACGTCCAGTCGCCCAGCTGTTCGCTGCGTAGTTCGGGCGGAATCACCACAAGGGAGATCTGCAGGCCGATGAGCGCGACCACCAGCGGTATCGCTTCGATGCCCGCCCGCCGTTCCCGTGTGACCTCCGGCGCGGGGAAGAAGAACACGATGATCAACGCGGCCACTCCGACGGCGAGCATCCCGTACAGCGTCAGCCGCGCCGAACCGGCAAAGAGGGCGTCGTCGATGTAGTGCGACGCCGTGCGTCCGGACACGACGAACGCCAACGTGAGGGCAGCGATCGCGACGGTCATCGCGATTGCTTGCAGTCCGCCCCCCTTGCGGCGAATCTGGTCGAGGCGCCAGCACAGAGCTGCCGCGAACACCACGAGGGCGGTCAGGTTGATGATCCCGACGACGATCGCTCACCTCACAGCCAGCCTTTGTGGCCTCCCAATAGACGTTGCAGGTCCCGCAGGTCCGAGTGGTCGGCGGTCCCACTGACGGCGTCACCGGCGTGGGCCGCCCACGTCAAAATAATAGAAGCCAGCTTCTCCGCTTCCCACTCGCGGTCGTCGGAATAGCACGTTCGACGTAATGCGGCCTCGGAGTCGTCCTCGGGCGGGGCGGTGAGTGCCGCCGCCGATGTCGCACCGAGCATCTGATGATCGGCGATGAGATGGCCGAACTCGTGGATGATGATCTGGTCGCGGTGCAGCGGTGAGGTGTTCGCCTGGTAGAAGAAGTAATCCGCATCCTCGGCCGCGAGCCAGATCCCGTTCGGCATGCCGGCAGGCAGCGGGTAGGGCATCGGGATGATCGGGCGGCCGCGGCGTTCCCCGAAGCGCTGACACAGCTGTTCGACGTCGAGCGGGAGGTCGAGGTCGAGACCTTCGAGTGACCGGTGGCACAACGCACGCAGCTCGCGTTCGCTACGTCGCGACCCTCGCTTGGTGTGGCGTTTGGAGATCACGACCGGGCCTGCTGTGGAGTCGTCGCTGTGGAAAGTCGTCGCTGTGGAGTCGTCGCCGGGTGGGGTCGTACGGCTCAGTCGTTGGCCGGACCGCCGACGACGCGCAACGGCGCGTCGAGATCGCCGTTGTCGTCACTCAATCCGGCGGCGGCGATGTCGGGCGGATCCTTCGGCAGTCCCTGCTGCTCCCGCAACACCTTGATGAGTTCGTTGACCACGGTCACCGAATCGCTCGACAGGCCCGCGAGCCGGAACGCGGCCAGCTGAACGTTGGTGTCGGCCTGCAGGCGCATCAGGTCGATCTCGTCGCGGGTGCGCTGTGCGGCGCGATCCTCGAGGAAGTAGTGGACGTCCACGCCGAACGCGGCTGCGATGCCCTCGACGGTGCGGAACGACGGGCTCTTGGCCTTACCCGAACGTAGTTGGCTCAGATACGACTCACCGAGTCGGAATCCGCGTTCGGTGCTGCGCGCAGCGATTGCCTTGGCACTGTAGGCGCGTCCGTTGGGACCCGGAACCGTACGGAACAGTTCTTCGAGCCGACGCGCGAACAGCCCCGGGTCCACAGCCTCGGTCCTCATGTTCGATTCCCCTCCGACGCCGCCCGCTGGCCTGTCCACGCCACGTGAAGTCATAAGAAATTCTCCGAAAGCCGACACTTGCATTTGCAGACATTTAAGCCCGGTGTGCATCCCCCATGCAACGGTCGCTAGGTTGCGACGCTACCCCAAATGGGACACCGTGGGTACAAGCTGCGCAGACGAGCGTTACGCAACTAGGTGTGGTGTTGTTCACACTTTCACCTACTTGACAGTGTCGGCGGTGAAATCCTGGTGAAAAGTTCATGAACAACACCCACATTTACAATATTGCACTGTCTGTCAAATACTAGCGGAAAGGGAGCTGATGACGCATCGGGTCAATCCATCGCGCACACGTCGGCACCCTCCCCGACCTCTACTGATCGTACTGACGCTGCTCGCCGCCGGACTCCTCGCTCTCGGAGCGGGGCTCGGCTGGGCCGATTCACCCGGTGACGGCGAGACAACGTCGGGCGGAGGTTCCGAACAGGGGACCGGCGGCACCGGGAACGGTCACTGGGGCAACGGCGGACACGGCCCCGGCGGCAGCGGCTCCACCCACACAGGGCACCCCACCCACACAGGGCACCCCACCCACACGGGGCACCCCACCCACACAGGGCACCCCACCTCCCCCACTCGTCCGACCCACACAACTGCTCCCACCAGTGGCACGACGACCCCTGGTGGCACGACGACCTCCAGTGGCACCACCACAACCACAACCGGGGAGACCACGACCGCGGAGACAACGACCGGGGGCACCACGACCACCGGCACCACCACGACGGATGTCCCCACCTCCTCGACCGGTGGCGCGGGCATTCCCGGCGGGTCCGGTCCGGGTCGCACTCCGGGCAACACGCCGCCGGGGGGCACGGTCCCGTTGGGCGCGACATCGGGGGGCGGTGTCGGCTCCCCGGCCGGACCGGGTTCCTCGGAGGGGGGCGGTCTCGCCCCCGGCGCCACCCCACCCGCGGTACCGATGGTCGCACCACCGGCCCTGCCGGGTCCGCCGGCGGGCGCAGGGTCCGGGGCATCCGGCCCGGCGGCAGCCGGAGCTCCCGCCGCCGCGGTGATCGCGCCGCCACCGCCGGCAGCGAACGCGCCAAACCAGCAGGCACCACCCGTGCCGCCGGCCACCGCCCCGCCGGCGGCGGCGCCGGGTGTCACGCTCGCCGGGGTCGGCCGCTTCATCGCCGACCTCGGTCCTGCCGGGTTGCTGCTACTCGGTGCCGTCGCCCTGCTCGGCAGCGGCTCCTTCCTCGAAGCGCTGCGTTCGGCCAGAGTCTGATCGTCGGAAACCGAGCAGATCGTCCTCGAGCGGTACGTCGAGCACCTCGTCGGAATCGATCCACTCGCGCAGCACCTTGGTGGCCCGCACATCGTCCTCGTTGTATTCCAGCAGGCGCTCGCGCTGAGTGGGATCCACCCGATGATCACCGAGACCCACGGCGTGCCGGTACCAGTCCATCGATGCCTCGCCACCGGCGTCTGCGTCACGCCAGGCGAATCCGGCCACCGGCGCCACCCGCTTGAGTCCCTTGCCGTTGGGGCAGACGAAGTTGACGCCGACGGCCTCGAAGATGTCGACCCACTCGGGCGAGTCGATGAATTGCTGCACCTCGGTGAGTGTCGGTATGCCCGGGTATCCGGCGAAACGGGTCGCCGACCCGAGTAGCCACCTGTTCTCGGCCTGCTGCGAATAGCAGTAGGCGGCAAAGCTTTTGCCCGCTGCCCGCGCCCGCTCACGTTCGCCGGTCAGCCACGCCCAGAACTCCGCGAACGAGCGGGCCTCGTCGGTGGTGGGCAGCGCCTGCCACGTGACGAACGCGCGATACCGCACGGCCCGAGCGAGATCGGTCCGGTCGGTCAGCAACGTGCCCCACAGGTAGGCGCCGTCCTCACCGAAACTCTCCATGTCGACGTCGACCTCAACGTCGGCCCGCACCACCGCGGGACGCGGCACCCGGCGCACCAACGGGATGTCGGCGAGCCACGCGATGGCCCCGATCACCACGTCGTCGAAGCGCATCGTCGACGGCCACTCCGGCGGTGGTTCGCCGGTGTAGCGGGCGAGTTGGTCGACGGTGTGGATGCCCGCACTGCGCAAGGCGTCGCCTCGGTTGCCATTGGCAACCAGGCTCACATCGCGACGCTCGGTCAGTTCGGGTCCGCATCGACCCCACCATGGGCAGCCCCGGCATTCGGACACCTTGCGCGGTGTGGTCGCGACCTCTCCGGCGGCGAGTCGCCGGCGCCGGGCAAACACCTGCCGGTAGTCGGGCAGCGCGGTGCCGATCGGGTGCACGAGAATGCAGTCGGCGTCGAGTCCGACCGCACCGGCAACCAACTGCTCCTCGGGCACCGGTGGGGCGAGGCCGAGGTCGAGCAGCATCTGCGTCAGCTGGGCCAGCCGCAGTTGATCACGCCGGTTGGGGCGCGCGGTCCGGAACGGATCGGGGGCCGGCGCCCATCCCCACAGCGGCGAGGTGACGATTCGCGGCGGACCCGCGTCACCGAGGCGAGGTGGTCGGGCGGGATTGGTCACGCGGTGGTTCACCACGATCACCGGCACGTATCCGGACCCGCCTGGGTGCTCGACACGCACCAACAGTTCGGCGTGTCCACGTCGGCCCCGCTCCGGATCGGCCGGCAACGTGGCGTTCCAGATCCACCACACCCCGTCCGCGCAGGCACGCCGAGTCGCCGCCACCCGCTCGGCGTACGGTCCGTCCACCACGACGAAGGTGCCCGCGGGTTGATCGCTGTGGATACCGCGCACCAGGTCACGCACCCGTTCGCGCTGAGTCTGCGCCGCTTCCTTGCGGCGCGCCGCCTCCGGGGTGTCGGGCCGGTCGGCGACGAGATGCGGATGTGCGAAGTCGAGGGCTACTCGATGCTCACACCCGGCGAGATCACGTGGATGCAACAGCGCCGCGGCCACCGTCACCTCGATTCTCACTCGTCGTCGGCCGACATCGGGCCTGCACCAATGGCCCGACGGTCTTCTGCGAGCCTATGCAATGCTTGTACCAAACCCCGCGCAGCGAAAGGTGTCCCCGCATGGGATTGTTCTCGTCCGACGGCAAGAGTCGTTCGCAGCGGCGCGCCGAGGCCAAGGCACTCAAGGCCAAGGCCAAGCTCGAGGCGAAGCTCGAATCCAAGGATCGCCGCGAGGCGGCGAAGCAACGCCGCAAGGAGGAGCACAAGTTCCGCAAGAAGGAACTGAAGGCCGAGCGCAAGAACATCAAGGCCGAGGCGAAAGCGCAGGAGAAGGTCGCCAAGGCGCAAACCAAGACCGTGGTGGCAGAGGCGAAGGCCGCGGCCGACGCGAAGCGGCTCTCCCCGGCCAGCGTGCGGCGTTACCTGACCGTCGCACGATTGGTGGCACCGATCGTGGTGCCCATCGCCTACCGCGCCGCCGTCGGGGCCCGGGGCCGGATCACCGAGGTGCAGGCGCGCCGCGTCGGTGTAGCGCCCGGACTGCTCGACCAGTACTCCGGACACGGTGCACCGCTCCTCGCTCGGATCTCGTCCATTCGTACGTCGCTGCAGAAGGTTGCCGTGCAAGACACCTCGTCCGACGCCAAAGAATTCGTCGACACGATGACCGCACGCCTGGACAACCTGGCCATCGCGGTGGAGACCTCCGAGTCGATGCCGAGTTCGCAACGTCGCACCGCTCACCGTGCGGTCGAGGACGAACTGTCGGCGATCGATGCAGACGTTCTTGCCCGTCTCGGTGTGCGGGCGTGACTACCATGAGTGCTCACCCGAACTGACCACCGCAAAGGGGGCGTCTGCACATGACCGAACCGGAGCCCGGCAGCAATCCGTCCGGCGACGCGCACGAGACTCCCGCTCAGGACGCTTCGGCCCAAACGCCACCCGCGAAAAAGGCACCCGCCAAAAAGGTGACCGCGAAAAAGGCACCTGCCAAAAAGGTGACTGAAAAGAAGGCACCTGCGAAGAAGGCACCTGCGAAGAAGGCGCCCGGGCAAGAGCCCGGGACTGATGCGGCCGCGACGGATCCCGGCGCGAAGAAGGCGCCGGCCAAGAAGGTCCCCGCTCCCAAGAAGGTCCCCGCTCCCGCGAAGGTCCCCGCTCCCAAAAAGGTCACAGCCAAGAAGACGCCCACCAAGAAGGTGACAGGCAAGAAGGCGCCGCCGACCCGGGACCGGGCACGCACGGCACCGCCCAAGGCGACTCCGCCACAGATGGCCGCCGACTCCACCACCCCGGCGGAATCGCCCGCACCGCCCGCACCAAACGTGCCGGAGACACCGGCCACTCCCCCACCCGCAGCACCGGACACTGCGCCCGCATCCACGGACACACCGGCGGCCGCGACACCTCCGGCAGCCCAGGTCCATCCCGACCCGGTGGCCGAATCCGATGCTCGCCGAGCAACTTTCGCGCAATTGCGGTCGGTGACGCCCACCGAACCGCCCACCACGAACCCGGCGATGCCGCTGGCCATCGGCGCGGCCGCCACGGCGGCGGCATTCCTGGCGCTCATCGCCGCGATCCTGCTACGCCGCAGACGCTGACCGCTCCGCGGGTAGACGGACTCGGTTCACACCCGCACCGACTTGATGCGTGCGAGCACGGCTTCGGCGATCTCGGCCGTGCGCTTCTGCGGCATCCAATGGTCGGCGCCGCGAAGCACGATGAACTCGTACGGTCCGGTCACCGTGTCGGAGCATCTACGCGCCCCGGCCCGGCTCAGGTACCTGTCGCGGTCGCCCCAGATGTAGGTGGTGGGCACCGACACCTTCGGCGTGCCCATCCCATTGTCGAAACGCAGCGCCCGGTACCAGTTGGCGCCGCCGTGCAGGATGCCGGCCTCGGCGGCCTCGGCGGCAAGCCGGGAGGTCAGCGATGGTTCCCGTCCGGCCTTGCGGGCCTGTTTCACGGCGAGGGGGGCGAGCTTCGACATCGTCCACTCGGGAATCACCGGCACCTGCATCGCCACCATGTACCACGACCGCAGCGCCTGTCCGCGCGGCATCGCCCAGATGAACGCGCGGGGGTGGGGCACTGCCAGTGCGGTGAGTGAGGCCACCCGGTCGGGGTGTTGTGCGGCGACCACCCACGCGACGCCCGACCCCCAGTCGTGCGACACGAGGTGCACCTTCGGCACCCCGAGTGTGTCGATGAGTGCCAGCACGTCGTCGACGAGTTCGCTCATCCGGTAGTCCCGAACGTGTGGCGGCCGTGCGCCGGGCGAATAACCGCGCTGATCCGGCGCGACGGTCCGTAGCCCGTTCTCGTTGAGGATCGCGGTCACCCCCGCCCACGACGCCGCGCTCTCGGGAAACCCGTGCAGTAGAACGACGGGCAGTTCGCCGGAGTCGAGCGGCCCGGTGTCGATCACGTCGAAGACGAGTCCGTCTCGGCTGAACTGGCTGATCCTCGTGCTTGTCATCGTCGCACCTCTCTGTGGTGTCCGGGCCGGACTCAGGTTGCTGTTCGGACATAGGTCGCCGGGGGTGTCCCGACGATACGGGTGAAGGCACGCGTCAGGTGCGCCTGGTCGCTGAATCCGAGTGCCGCCGCCACATCGGCCCAGTCGACCGGCTCCCCCCGGTGGGCGACGGCGGCCGCGTCGAGCAGCCGAAACCGCTGGATGACCCACTTCGGGCCGATGCCCACGTATTCGCCGAACTGCCGTTGCAGGGTCCGCACACTCACCCCCGCGTGCCGTGCCAGCTCCTCCGCGCGGGTCATCGACGCGTCGTGTTCGGCGTACGCCACCAGTTCCGACATCTCCCCGATCACCGGGTCGCGCACCGGCTCGAGGTCGCGCAACCACGAGTGGGTGGCGTCGGTGAGTTCCGCGTCGCCGCCCGGCGTGAGCAACCGTCGCGCGATCCCCCGGTCGTCGATGCCGAGGAGCCCGTCGAGCGTACGCACCGATCGGGTGATCGTATTCATGGCAGCGTGATAGAAGCCGCGAAAACCTCCGGCGCGGAAGGCGATTCCCACCACCTGCCCCTGATCGCGGAGGGTGCGGGAAAAGTGACTGTCGCCCACCCCGTGCGCCGACATCCGGCCGTCCTCGGCCACGACGTGCACCACCGGCTGCGGAATGACCTCCTGCACATAGGGTTCGGTGGCGTTCCAGCGCACGATCCACAGGTAGTCCACCCAGTACGCGAGGTCGGCGGCGGGCGGACGCCGCGTGACCGTGAACGGCGCAACACCGCCGGGGCGCAACACCGCGCGCGGTCGGCCGCTCGGCTCGTCGCACGCGTCGTCGGATCCCATCCTGACCAGTGTGTCGAGGCTGTCGCGTTTGTACAAGACCGTCCGGCGCGAATCCGGCAGGCTTGGACGCATGAGCACATCAGAGGTCACCGAAACACACACTGCAACAGGAACATTCCAGGTCACCTCCTGGTCGGAGGACAAGGTGTACACGGTCGACGACCGCACCGTGGAGATCGGCGGCGCACAGTATCCGGCGCGCGGCTTCTCACGTGCCGACGTCTCCTACGCGTATTCCGGGGATGTCACAGGCACCGGCAGGCTCGCCTACCTGATCGCCTACATCGAGGGAGCCGCGGCGCCGACCGTCGGGTTCGAGGCCTTCGAGGGTTCGATCGACGGGCACGACGGGTCACTGGTGCTGCGCCACGACGGAGAACAGGACGCGCAGGGTGTTCGCGAACGGCTCGACATCCTCGCGGGACTCGGCACCGGCGGCCTCGAGACGATGCGCGGGTACGCCGAGATCGACCTGTCCGGCCACAGCGACGACGGGTACGCCATCACCTTCCACTACACCCTGGGTTCGCCCCGCTGATCGAGCCTCCCCCCTCCCCCCGCTGGTGGAGCCCCCCGCCGCTGGTTGAGCCTGTCGAAACCACCCCCGCTGGTCGAGCCCCGCCGCTGATCGAGCCCCCCGCCGCTGGTTGCGCCCCCCGCTGGTTGAGCCTGTCGAAACCACCCCCCGCCGATCGAGCCCCCCGCTGATCGAGCGACCCCCCGCTGATCGAGCCTGTCGAGATCACCTCAGATCCTCACGGGGAAGGAGATGTCCCGATCAGATCAGCTTGTACACGGTGGTCCCACCCACCGTGGTGGCGGTGAAGTTCTGCGCGACCCACGTGGAGATCTCGGAGTTCCCGCCCGGACCGCCCTGACCACCGCCGATGTAGTAGGCGATCTTGCCGTCGGCCACGTACTGCTTGAACTCATCGAGGGTGGGCGCCGGGTCGCCGCTCCATCCGCCGATCGCCATCACCGCCTTGCCGGTGGCGATCTCGATGCCTGCCGCCGACTGCGAGCCGTTGGTGGCCGCAGCCCACCTGGTGTTCGTGTTCTGCAGCAGCGTCACCAGTTCGGTGTTTGCCGACACGCCCCCGCCGGGGCCACCCATGCCGCCGCCGCGCTGGCCGCCCGTCGGCGCACCCTGACCCGAGGGAGCATTCTGACCCGATGGGGCGCCCTGACCGGCCGAACCGGACCCGCCTTGGGCACCGGACCCATCTTGGGCACCGGGCCGCTGACCACCGGGTCCGCCCATACCGCCGCCCTGCACACCCGCGGTCTGCACCGCGGTCGGGATGGACCCGGTGTGTGCGGTGGCCGCCGTCGCGATCGAGAATGCCGCGGTGCCGCCGAATCCGGCCAGCGCACCGGCGATCACCGACGCCGCCACCAGCTTCCGCAACCCCATCACGCTGCCGGCGATGACGCCGATCACCGCACCCACGGCGAGCACCGCGATCAGCCAGCGGCACCACACCGGTCCCCAGTCGTTGCGGTTGAGCAGCACGATCGACCACCACGCGGCCAGCCCGATCATCGCGACCATCGCGATACGGCCGTCCCAATGGGCGCGACGACGCCAGGCGAACACTCCGCCGAGCGCCACCATCGCGGCCACCGCCGGCGCCAGCGCCACCGTGTAGTAGGGGTGGATGACGCCGCTCATGTAGCTGAAGATCATGCCGGTCACCAGCAGCCAGCCGCCCCAGGTGACGATCGCCGCCGACTCGGTGCGGTTGACCCCGTTTCGGTAGCCGAACACCGGGAAGCTGCGGATCATCAGGTACACGCCGAAGGCGATCGCAAACAGCGCCACCGGCAGCAGCCACGAGATCTCGTTGCCCATCTCCGAGCTGAACAGTCGACTCAGGCCCGTCGCGCCGCCGAACGACCCACCGGCGCCACCGCCGCCACCGGGTCCGCCGCCGGAGCCGCCGCTGATCCGGCCGACACCGTTGTAGCCCCACACGAGGTCCATGAAGCTGTTGTCGGTGGAACCGCCGATGTAGGGGCGCGACGACGCCGGGGTGAGGATCGTGGCGAGCACGAACCAGCCCGCGGATGCGACGAGTGCCACCGCGGCCAGCACCAGCTGACCGATCCGCCTCACCCAGCCGTTGTTGGCAAACAACAGGTAGGCCAGTGCGAACGCCGGAAGAACCAGCAGTCCCTGCAGCATCTTGGTCAGAAACGCGAAGCCCAGCGCCACACCCACCAGCGCCAGCCAGCGACCGGAATTGGTGGCGATCGCGCGGGCCGTGCAATAGCCGGCCGCCACCATCAGCAGTACCAGCAGGGCGTCGGGGTTGTTGAACCGGAACATCAGCGCCGCAGCGGGGGTGAAGGCCAGCACCGCACCCGCGATGAGTCCGGCCACCGTTCCCTGGCGCGGATCGGCGATCACGCGCCGCATGGTGGCGTACATCAGCGCCACCGCGGCGACACCCATCAGGGCCTGCGGCGCGAGCACTGCCCAACTGTTCATCCCGAAGATCCGCACCGAGAGCCCGGTCACCCACAGCGACGCCGGCGGCTTGTCGACGGTGATGAAGTTCGACGGATCGAGCGCCCCGAAGAACCAGGCCTTCCAACTCTGCGAACCCGCCCAGGCGGCCGCCGCGTAGAAGGTGTTGCCGTAGCCACTCGCGGAGAGATTCCACAGATAGAGCACTCCGGTCGCCGCGAGCAGCGCCGTCAGTGCGTAGGGACTCCACGGAACCGCGCGGCGTGAGCGATGCCTTTCCGAGCGCGCCGATCCGGAATCGTCGGCGGGTGGCGCTGCATCCGGCCGCTCGAGTACTGCGGTCATGGTCTTCTCCTACGGGATTTCTGGGGGCGGTCATCGGATGGATGGCCATTCACTTCACCCAGAATCCAGCCGGGGTCTCGGGTCAGCCTGGACGCCGGCTGGGAGAAGCCTGTGACCGCTCGCGGCGCACCGCAAGTGCACGGGTCACCACCACCTACACGCCAAGCATTGTTCGCAGGTGGGAGCTACCCGTGTTGTTTGCGGCAAGCCCGAGGGGAGAACTCGCCGGTCAACACCGGCGTCAGCGGCCGGGCAGGTATTTCAGGCCACGCACCGCCACCGGGGTGATCGCCCGGTAGAGACTGTCGGGCACCAGCGGCGCCTTGTCGATGCCGAGGAACCGCTGTTCGGCGATGGTCTGCGACTCGCAGTACTTGAGCAGGCCTTCCTCTCCGTGGCGGCGACCGACCCCGGAGATGCCCATCCCGCCCATCGGTGCGGCGGTCGACGCCCACGCAGCGGCATAGCCCTCATTGATGTTGACCGTCCCGGCACGCAGCTGCTCGGCGATGGCCTGCGCCTCGGCGCTGCTCCCCGCCCACACACTGGCGTTGAGTCCGTAGTCGGTGTCGTTGGCCAGTTTGATGGCCTCGTCGGTGGAGTCCACGGGGTACACCGACACCACCGGGCCGAAGGTCTCCTCGCGGAAACACGTCATCTCCTCGGTCACGCCGGTCAACACCGTCGGCTCGAAGAAGAACGGCCCGAGGTCGGCGCGACGCTTGCCGCCTGCGAGCACGGTGGCGCCCTTGGACACCGCATCTTGGACGTGCTCCTCGGCGGCGTCCACCTGTGCCGCCGACGCCAGCGACCCCATGTCGACGCTGAAGTCGTAATTGGCGCCGAGCCGCATGTTGGCGACGAAGGTGGCGAACTTGTCGCTGAATTCGTCGGCGATCGCCTTGGCGACGTAGAGACGCTCGATCGAGATGCACAGCTGCCCCGAGTTGGAGAAGCACGCGCGTGCCGCGCCCTCGACGGCGTGGTCGATCTTGGCGCCGGCGGTCACGATCATCGGATTCTTGCCGCCGAGTTCGGCGGAGAACCCGATGAGGCGACGTCCGGCCTGCTCGGCCAGCGATGCCCCCGTTGCCGACGAGCCGGTGAACATCACATAGTCGGTGGTCGCCATGATGGCCTGTCCCACAACACTTCCCGGACCGGGAACCACTGCGTACAACTCTTCGGGCAGACCGGCCTGATAGAGCAGTTCGGCCAGCGCGAGCGCACAGTACGGGGTCTGGCTGTCGGGTTTGATCACCACGCCGTTACCGGCCATCAGCGCGGCCACCGCATCGGAGACCGCCAGGGTCAGCGGGTAATTCCAGGGGCTGATCACGCCCACGACGCCCTTGGGCTGATAACGCACCCGCACGCTCGTGGCGCCCGGGAGCATGCCCTTGACCTTGCGGTCGGCCAGGAGCTTCGGACCATTCGCCGCGTAGTACCGCGCGGTGAGCGCGACGTCGAGCGTCTCCTCCTGTGCGTAGACGCGGGCCTTGCCGGTCTCGGCCTGCGCGATGTCCATCAGCGAATCGGAGTTGCGGTAGACGAGTTCGGAGAAGCGGTTCAGCACGGCGGCACGCTCGGCGCTCGACTGCTTGGCCCAGCCCTCCTGCGCAACGCGGGCGCGGGCAACCGCGGTCTCGAGATCTTCGGCGGTGGCCACTGGGATGGTGGCCATCTCCACGCCGCTGAACGCCTCGAGCACCGGCCGGGTGGGTCGGGCGTCGGCGTTGTCGATGGCGACCAGTTTGCTGAGACGGGCGAAGTAGTCGGGAGTGGGCTTGGGCATCGGTTCCTCCTTGAGCGACGTGTGGGGTGATGGGAAGGGCGGCAGTCAGGGCGCGACCAGCACGATGCCGTCGTCGTCGGAGTAGACGGTGTCGCCAGGCGTGAACGTCACCCCACCGATGGTCAGGGGGATGTCCCGCTCACCGGCACCGGTCTTGGTGGACTTGCGCGGGTTGGTGCCCAGCGCCTTCACCCCGATCTGCATGCCGCCGATGGTCTTGGCGTCGCGGATGGCGCCGTGGGCGATGATGCCGACCCAGCCGTTGGAGCGGCCCAGTTCGGCGATCAGATCTCCCACCAGGGCGGTGTGAACCGACGCGTCACCATCGATCACCAGCACCCCGCCGGGATTGGATTCACCGAGCACCGACTTGAGCAGCGCGTTGTCCTGGAAGCAACGGACCGTGGATACCTGCCCTACGAACTCACGGACACCGCCGTACTGGGTGAACTGGGTGTCACAGCTGCGGACATCGGCGCCGATCTCGTCCACCAGATCGGCGGTCGGGGTGAAGGTGAGTTCTGCCATACCGTCCAGCATATGTGTGACCGTGTGTCATGGGTACCGGCGGCCGAACAGATCTCCGACGCCTACCGACTCCCGGGCCCGGTGGTCAGTGGGCCGCATCCCCGGAACCGGCATCGCCCATTCCGTCGACGATGTCGGCGACCTCGTCGGGGATCTCGAGGACCACGAAGTGCCGGGCCGACACGGTGAGCAGCCGGGCGCCGAGGACACGCGCGTACCTCCGCTGCTTCCACAACCAGAACGTTCGCCACATGCGCGGGCCCGACATCGCGGCCACCACGACCACCGGCACCGACGGCATCGACGCGTGTTGCCGCAGGTACCGAAGCGAACGGTTCATCGTCGGGAACGCCGCGTTCTCCACGAAGGTCGCCAACACCATCGACGATCCACCGAACAGCCGGCTCGACCAGTACTGCTGGCGGCTGTCGTAACCTTCCGGCGGCACCGGCAACATCATTCGCCGCATGTGAAAACCGCCGTGCCGGTTCAGCGGATAGTGACCGGTCGCGAGCCGGGTGGCCCGCACCACCCGATGGGCGTTGGCCACCCGGAATCCCGGTGGCACGATCCGCCAGGGCGCCAGCACGTACGAGCCGTCGAGCACCACCACACCCGCGGTGCGCGCCGGCCGCAGCCGCGCGAAGGCCTCGACGTACAGCGATGCCAGCGAATGCCCCACCAGGGTCACCGGCTCGTTGACCCCGAGCCGATCGAGGACGGCGTCCATCCGCGCGACCTCGTCCTCCAGGGTCGGGATGCGGTGCCGCTCGGGCGGATCCGAGAGACCGTACCCGGGCCGGTCGTAGCGGATCACCCTGCGTCCACGACCCACCAGCCGCGCGGTGAGATGGTCGAGGTCGAACCAGTTGCTGCCCAGTGCGGCCATGAGCAGCACCGGCGGGCCGGCGCCCTCGTCGAGCACGTGGATGCGACGGCCCGCCTCGCCCACCAATTGTCCCGGCGGTGGCCACTCGTCGGCGGCGCCCACGCTCAGCTCTCCGCCGGTTTGGCGAGCGGGAACGCCAGCGATTCGCGGATCGACTGGCCGGTGATCAGCATCACCACCCGGTCCACCCCGACGCCGAGACCACCGGTGGGCGGCATCGCATATTCGAGCGCCTGCAGAAAGTCCTCGTCGAGTTCCATCGCCTCGGGGTCGCCGTCTGCCGCCAGAATCGATTGTGCGGTCAGTCGTTTGCGCTGTTCCACCGGATCGGTGAGCTCGGTGTAGGCGGTGCCCAGCTCCACTCCCCACGCCACCAGATCCCACCGTTCGGCGACCCCCGACACGCTGCGATGCGCCCGGGTGAGCGGCGACACCGATGTCGGGAAGTCCTTGTAGAACGTCGGGAATGTGGTGCGATCCTCGCCGAGGTGTTCGTAGAGTTCCAGCACGATCTGCCCGGCATCCCAGTCGGGACGGTATGCGACGCCGAGTCGCTCGCAGATCGCCCGCAGGTCGTCGACCGACGTCTCGGGCGTCACCACCGTGCCCGCACCCTCGGAGATCACCTCGTGCACGGTCTTGACCGGCCAGTCACCGGAGATGTCGATGCACTGCGGGTTGCCGTCGTCGTCCATCCGCCAGATCACCGGTTTGCCGTAGGCGGCGGTGGCCGCGAACTGGATCATCTCCCGCGTCAGATCCAGCATCTTGAGGTAATCACTGTGTGCCTCATAGGCTTCCAGGCTGGTGAACTCGGGGTTGTGGCTGAAGTCCACGCCCTCGTTGCGGAAGTTGCGGCCGATCTCGAACACCTTCTCCACCCCGCCGACGCAGAGCCTCTTGAGGTAGAGCTCCGGTGCGATGCGCAGATACAGGTCGAGGTTGTAGGCGTTGATGTGCGTGAGGAACGGGGTGGCGTTCGCGCCACCGTGGATCTGCTGCAGTATCGGTGTCTCCACCTCGAGAAAGCCACGCGCGGAAAGGAAGTCACGCAGCGCCTTGACCACCACGCTGCGGGTGGCCAGCAGATCGCGGGTCTTCTGGTTGACGGCGAGGTCGACGTATCGCTGCCGGACCCGCGCCTCGGGATCGCTGAGCCCCGACCACTTGTCGGGCAAGGGGCGCAAGCACTTTCCGATCATGCGCCAGCGGTCCACCAGCACCGACAGTTCGCCACTGCGGCTCGCGCCCATCACCCCGCGCGCCTCCACCAGGTCGCCGAGGTCGACGTCGCAGCCGAAATCCCTTGTTCCCGGCTGCAATTGAGAGGCATCGATGAGCAACTGAACGGTGCCCGACCAGTCGTGCACGTCGGCGAACAGCACCTTGCCGAAATCACGAATCCGGGTGACCCGTCCGGCCACCGACACCGGTGTGCCCGCGGGTTCGGCCACGGCCGCGGCAATGGTGTGGCTCGGCGCGTCGGCCGGCGGATAGGGATCGACACCCTCGGCGACGAGGCGATCGAGTTTGGCCAGACGCACCCGCACCTGCTCCGGGCGCGCGGCGCTCACCTCGGCAGCCTCGGCGGCCTCCGCGTCGAGCTGTGCGACGAACGCGTCCACGTCGAGGCCAGGCGGGATCGACGACTCACCGGAGACGTACTGCTCGCGCCGGCCCAGCCGGGGCAGCCGCACGAAGCCCTCGGCGACGACCGCCGCCAATCCCGCCCTGGCGGCCGTCCGGGAATCCTCGAAGCACAGGAACCTCGGTTCCCAGTCGGGGAGGTATTTGGCGTTCGATCGGTACAGCGATTCCATCTGGAAGAACCGCGATCCGAACATCAGCACCGAATAGCTCAGCCGCATCACCGGGCCCGCGCCGATCTCCTGCCCCTTCTCGAAGACCGCGCGGAAGGTGGCGAAGTTCAGCGACACCTCGGTGATGCCGAAGTTCTCCGACTGCCGGCACAGTTCGGTGACCATCGTCTCCACCACGCCGTTGATGCCGTTGCGGTCCCGGCGCATCACGTCCAGCGACACCCCGTGCCGCCCCCACGGCACGAAGGACAGCATGCCGATGACGACCTCCTCGGCGGTGCCCTCGTGCTCGACGGCCTCCACGAGCAGGCAGTCGCCGTCGTCGGGATCACCGATACGCCCGAGTGCCATCGCGAATCCGCGCTCCTCGTCGGTGTCGCGCCAGGCGTCGGCACGCGCGATCACCACAGCCATCTCCTCGTCGGACAGATCGCGGTGACGCCGGATCCGGACCGTCACCCCGGCGCGCCGGGTGCGGGTGACGGCTTGGCGCACGCCCTTCATCGTCGGACCACTGAGACTGAAGCCGCGGGTATACAGGATCGCTTCGTCGCCGATCGCGAGTGAGGTGAATCCGGCGGCCTCGTAGGCCTCGGCGCCGCGTGCGCTCGACCCCATCGCCGCCGGATGCCACCCGTAGCGTTCACACAACACCAGGAACTCGGCGATGGCGTCCGGCCACGAGTCTGGGTCGCCGACCGGATCGCCGCCGGCAACACCGACGCCGAGTTCGACCCGATAGGTGATGGCCGCGCGGGCGTCGCGCGAGAACACCACTGCCTTGTCGCGGCGGGTCGAGAAGTATGCGAGCGAGTCGTCGTCGTTGAACCGTGTGATGAGTGCCCGGATCAGCCGTTCATCCGTGGCGGTCATCAGCGACCGCAGCCGCTGCGAACGGAACAGCACCGACGCCGCCGCGATCAGCGCGAGCGCCCCCAACAAACCCAGTAATCCGTTGACCGGCGGATAGGAATGGTGACCGTCGAAGGTTCGCTGGTCGATGGCGGCGAACGCCACCACCCGGTTGAAGGCGTACGGCAGTCGCTCGCCGCGGGTCAGCGAACCCGGAAACAGCCACACCACCACCCAGCCGACCATCGTGGCCACCGCGAGCCCGGCCACCAGCACGGCCAGCGCGCGCAGCACCGCGCCGCGTCGGACCCGTGTGTAGAACTGCCGGTAGGTGGCGAGCAGAAAGACCAGGGCCACGATGTCGATGCCGAGTCCGATCGCGATGTGCAGGCGTTCGGAGTCGGGCACGTCGAGGTCGTCGGCCACCGGCTGCCACAGCAGCAGCGCGTTGCCGGCCATGAACAGCAGCAGGTAGACCACGCTGATCCACCAGGCGATGCGTTTACGGGCTGAGAGCGCGACGGCGATCAGCGCCAGCACGAACGACCAGGCGAAGCTGGTGTCGGGCATGGAGATGATGAAGTTGTCGACGTAATCGCGCGGCACGTGAATCCAGTGCCGGAAGAACGGGAAAATACTCGAGAGCAACGCGATGGTCGCCATGACGCCGACCACTGTGCCCGCGATCCGGGGGGCGTGGCTGCCGAATCCGCGCGGATTGCGAATGCGGTCGAGAAGGTCGGCGGACCGACGTTCCGCGGCTGCCCGCTGCCCTCTGGCCGGAACTTCGGAAACACCATGCACGGGAGGCTCCGGAGCGGCCGGAGGCGTCTCAACCACCATCGTCCTAACGTAGTACCGCGCCGCCGTCCCGCGACACAGCCGGTCGACACATTGATCGACGTCCCGGTAGCACACGCCCCGACGATTGGGCAGGATCGTCGACATGGACGACGGCAGCGTTTTCGGCGATCAGGAGCCCGGCGAACAGGAGTCCGGCGAGTCGGCCTACGACGTTCCGATCCGTGACGGCGTGATCCGCCTCGGGCAGTTCCTGAAGTTGGCGAACCTCATCGAGTCCGGTGCCGAGGCGAAAGAGGTGATCGGCGAGGGTCTCGTCACAGTCAACGGTGAGCGCGAAACACGGCGGGGGCGCCAACTCGTGGTCGGCGATGTGGTGGAGATCGAGGGAGCGCGGGCCAGGGTGGCCCGCGACTAGCGCCTAGACGGCGAGGCGCTTGAGTTCGGCCGGGGTCGCCAGCCGCTCGGCCTCCGCCGGGAACATCTTGGATGCGCGGCCGCGCCCGAACCTGCCGCCGCTGATCGCGTACAGCATTGAGGGACGTCGGGTTGTCTGATGTGCGGGAGTTGATCTCATGCCGAACCCTGCTTCGAGATAACGGACACAGTGTTTAGTATTGTGCTGCACGCCATCGTGCGTGGCAACTCACCCGGGTATATCGATGATCACACGCCGACCGTTACCTGCAGGTCAGCGACGCGCGGTGGTTCGTGATCCTTGTCACGCAAGGCCGGCGAGGAACCTGTGTGCCCACTCGGTGGCGGTGACACCCGGCTTCACCTCGAAAGTCGCGTAGTCCCCATGCGAGCCGGACTGCAGGAATCGGTTGAACTGGATGATCTGTTCGCGGGCCCGCGCGTTGCTCAATTCCTCGACCACCTTGCCCGGACCGCCCTGGGTGAGCATCTCGTTGACGATCGCCGCGGCCTCCGCCTGATACTGGCCCACCTGACTCGGCGTGGGGTCGCTGGTCTCGGCGAGATATCCCGCGATCCGGGTCACGTAGTAGTCGCGCGGCACGTTGCAGTACAGATCCTTCGGCGCGCAGATCGTGAACGCGCGCGGCAGCACGTAGCCCATCCCGTCGAGACGAGGTCCGCCGCTGCCCTGCCCCGACAGCGGCGGGCCGACGAGGTTGTCCTTGAACGAACGGCGCGGATCGGAGATCAGCACCACCCCGGCCACCTGCTGCGGTTTGATCTGTTGACGCCCGGTACCGATCTCGGAGGCCACGTCGCCCGCGGCGTCGGCACCCTGGCTGTAGCCGGTGAGCGCGATCTTGGTGCCGGGGCAGCGGCTCAGCATCTGCAACGCGAGGCCCTTCGTATTGGCCACCGCCTGCCCCTTCGACTTGCCGTAGATCGCGCTCTCCCACGGGAACGCGGTGGCGTCGTATCCGACGTAGGACACCTGCGTCTCCGGTCCCAGATTCGAGGTGACGGCGCGCATGAGACCGGGGTCGGCGCCGTTGGCCCAGGTACCCGGGATCGCCAGCACATACACCTTCGGGCATCCGGTGGGCGCGGCCGACGCCGGGCCTGCCGCGACGACGATCCCCGCGAGCCCCAACAGCAGCGCCAGCACTCCGGAGAGTGATCTGCGCATGGTCATTCTGCCTCCAGCTTTCCCCGATCGGACAAGCAGAAGTGTAGGCACGCACTGACCCATCCGGCAGCGTCGTCTCACCGAACTCTCATTGAACGCAGTTCAACGATCGTCACTGAACGCAGTTCAACGATCGTCACTGAACGCGGTTCGACATCACACTTCACCCGACATGCGAGGAAACCCTGTGGTCGACGTCTCACGCACCTTCACCGTCTCCGTACCGCGCGACAAGGTGGTGACCTATCTGCGCGACTTCGCGAACGCCGTCGACTGGGATCCCGGCACCGTGGAGTGCACCCAGATCGACGACGGCCCGATCGCGCTGGGCACCCGCTGGCACAACAAGTCGAAGCTCTACGGCATCTCCACCGAACTCGACTACGAACTCGTTCGCGACGATCCCGATCACGTCGTGTTCCGTGGTTCCAACAAGACCGCCGCCACGTCGGACGACATGTCCTTCACCGATCTGGGCGACGGACGCACCGAGGTCACCTACCGCGCGCTGGTCGACTTCCACCGCTTCGGCTTCATCGGCGAACCGCTGTTCGGCTTCATCTTCGGCAAGCTCGCCGACTCCGTCCCGCAGCAGATGACCTCGGTGCTCGAAAAGCTCTGAGCCGGTGCCGTTGCGGTTACGTCCTGGGGTTCAGCGCTGCGCCACCTGCGTCGGCACGATGGGTGCGGGCAGATCCGACGCCCCGGCGAGGTAACGGTCGGCGGCCGCCGCGGCCGACCGGCCCTCGGCGATGGCCCACACGATCAGCGACTGCCCGCGGCCGGCATCACCTGCGACGAATACGCCGTCCTGGCCGACGGCTGCGAAATCGTTGTCGCGCTTGATGTTGCCGCGCTGGTCGTACTCGACGCCGAGCTTGTCGAGGAGATCCACCCGCTCGGGTCCGACGAAGCCCATCGCCAGCAGCACCAGGTCGCACTCCAGCTCGAAGTCGGAACCCTCGACCTTCTCGAAGCGGCCGTCACGCATCGTCACCTCGTGCGCCTTGAGCGCAGTGACCTTGCCGTCCTCGCCGACGAACCTCTCGGTGTTCACCGAGAACACGCGCTCGCCGCCCTCCTCGTGGGCCGAGGAGACGCGGTACATCAGCGGATAGGTCGGCCACGGGGTCGACGCGGCACGCTCGGTGGGCGGCTTGGGCATGATCTCGAACTGGTGCACCACCTCGGCGCCCTGGCGCAGCGAGGTACCCAGGCAGTCGGCGCCGGTGTCGCCGCCGCCGATGATCACCACCTTCTTGCCCTTGGCGGTGATCTGGCCGGGCACGGTGTCGCCGAGCTGCACCCGATTGGCCTCGGGCAGGAACTCCATCGCCTGGTGGATCCCGTCGAGTTCGCGGCCGGGGATCGGCAGATCGCGACCGGTCGTCGAACCCATCGCGAGCACCACGGCGTCGAAATCGTCGCGCAGTTGGGCCACCGTGATGTCGACGCCGACGTTCACGCCGGTGCGGAACACCGTGCCCTCGGCCTCCATCTGTTCGAGGCGGCGGTCGATGTGCCGCTTCTCCATCTTGAATTCGGGAATGCCGTAGCGCAGTAGCCCGCCGATGCGGTCGGCCCGCTCGTAGACGTAGACGGTGTGCCCGGCACGGGTGAGCTGTTGCGCCGCAGCCAGTCCCGCAGGGCCCGAACCCACCACTGCAACCGACTTGCCGGTGCGCACGGTGGGCAGGACCGGCTCGATCCAGCCCTGCTCCCAGGCGTTGTCGATCAGCTCGACCTCCACCTGCTTGATGGTGACGGCGGGCTGGTTGATGCCGAGTACGCACGACGCCTCGCACGGGGCCGGACACAACCGTCCGGTGAACTCGGGAAAGTTGTTGGTCGCGTGCAGGCGCTCGATGCCGTCGGCCCAACGCCCGTGATACACCAGGTCGTTCCACTCGGGGATCAGGTTCCCCAGGGGACAACCGTTGTGGCAGAACGGGATACCGCAGTCCATGCAACGAGACGCCTGGGTCTCCAGGTGGTCGTGCTCGAAGTCGGTGTAGACCTCTTTCCAGTCCAGTAGACGCAATTCCACCGGACGCCGCACCGGCGTCTCGCGCTCGGTGTGCTTGAGAAATCCTCTGGGGTCAGCCACGTGCGGCCTCCATGATCGCTTCGTTCACATCTCGTCCATCACGTTCGGCCACCGCGATCGCCTCCAGCACCCGCTTGTAGTCGCGAGGCATCACCTTGGCGAACTGCTGCTGCGCGGTGTCCCATCCGTCGAGCAGCGCGGCGGCCACCGGCGACCCGGTTTCCGCGCGGTACTCGGCAACGGTGTCGGCCAGGAACTCGACGTCGTCGGTCTCGAGCGGTTCGATCTCGACGAGTTCGGTGTTCAGGTTGCCGGCCAGCGCGCGGTCGGGGTCGTACACGTAGGCGATACCTCCGGACATACCCGCCGCGAAGTTGCGGCCGGTCTCGCCGAGCACCACCACGCGGCCGCCGGTCATGTACTCACATCCGTGGTCGCCCACTCCCTCCACCACCGCGGTGGCACCGGAGTTACGCACGCAGAACCGTTCACCCACCACACCGCGCAGGAAGATCTTGCCGTCGGTGGCACCGAACCCGATCACGTTTCCGGCGATGATGTTGTCCTCGGCCACAAAGCCTTCCGGCGAGTTCTCCGGTGGACGCACCACGATGCGCCCGCCCGACAATCCCTTGCCGACGAAGTCGTTCGCGTCGCCGTCGAGGCGCAGGGTGATGCCCTTGGGCACGAACGCACCGAAGCTGTTGCCCGCCGAGCCGGTGAAGTCGATGCAGATCGTGTCGTCCGGCAACCCGTGCGCGCCATAGGCCTTGGTCACCTCGTGGCCGAGCATGGTGCCCACGGTGCGGTTGACGTTGGTGATCTTCGAACCGAAGCTCACCGGCGTCCCGTGGTCGATGGCCTCACGGCTCTGTGCGATCAGCTGCTGGTCGAGTGCCTTGTCCAACGCATGATCCTGCACGCCCGAGCAGTACAGATCCTGGTTCATGAACGGCGACTCGGGGCTCGAGAGCACCGGCGACAGATCCAGCTTGCCCGCCTTGGCCGAGCCCCAGTGCGCCAGCGCCTTCGCGGTGTCGAGCGCCTCCACCTGACCGACCGCCTCCTGCAGGGTGCGGAAGCCCAGGCGCGCCAGCAGTTCCCGCACCTCTTCGGCGATGAACATGAAGAAGTTCTCGACGAATTCCGGTTTGCCCGCGAACCGCTCACGCAGCAAGGGGTTCTGGGTGGCCACGCCCACCGGGCAGGTGTCGAGGTGGCAGACACGCATCATGACGCATCCCGACACCACCAGCGGTGCGGTGGCGAAGCCGAACTCCTCGGCACCGAGCAGCGCCGCGATCAGCACATCGCGGCCGGTCTTGAGCTGGCCGTCGACCTGCACCACGATCCGGTCACGAAGGCCGTTGAGCAGCAACGTCTGCTGCGTCTCGGCCAGACCGATCTCCCACGGTGCGCCCGCGTGCTTGAGTGAGGTCAGCGGGGAGGCGCCGGTGCCGCCGTCGTGACCGGAGATGAGCACCACGTCGGCGTGCGCCTTCGACACACCGGCGGCCACGGTTCCCACACCCACTTCGGACACGAGCTTCACGTGGATGCGGGCCTGCGGGTTGGCATTCTTCAGATCGTGGATCAGCTGGGCGAGATCCTCGATCGAGTAGATGTCGTGGTGCGGCGGCGGCGAGATCAGGCCGACGCCGGGTGTGGAGCCGCGCACCTCGGCCACCCACGGATACACCTTGTGCGGCGGAAGCTGGCCGCCCTCACCGGGTTTCGCTCCCTGGGCCATCTTGATCTGGATGTCGGTGCAGTTGGTCAGGTAGTGCGACGTGACGCCGAAACGGCCAGACGCCACCTGCTTGATCGCGCTACGGCGCCAGTCGCCGTTCTCGTCGTGGTGGAAGCGACGCGGATCCTCGCCGCCCTCACCGGAGTTCGAGCGGGCACCGAGCCGGTTCATCGCGATGGCGAGCGTCTCGTGCGCCTCGGCCGAGATGGAGCCGAAACTCATGGCGCCGGTGGAGAACCGTTTGACGATCTCCGCGGCGGGCTCCACCTTGTCGATCGGGATCGGGTCGCGATCACCGAAGTTGAAGTCGAAGAGACCACGCAGCGTGGCCAGGTTGCGCGACTGATCGTCGACGAGCTTGGTGTACTCCTTGAACACCTTGTACTGGCCGGTGCGCGTGGAGTGCTGCAGCTTGAACACGGTGTCGGGGTTGAACAGGTGGTACTCGCCCTCACGACGCCACTGGTATTCACCGCCCACGGGCAGTTCCCGATGCGCGCGTTCGGCCGGGCGCTCACTGAAGGCCAGCGCGTGTCGCGCCGCGACGTCGGCGGCGATCTCGTCGAGCCCGATACCGCCGAGCTGACTGCGCATGCCGCTGAAGAACTCGTCGACGCACGCCTGCGAGAGCCCGATCACCTGGAACAGCTGCGCTCCGGTGTAAGAGGCGAGGGTCGAGATGCCCATCTTGCTCATCACCTTGAGCACGCCCTTGCCGGCGGCCTTGATGTAATTCGCACGGGCGGTGGGATAGTCGATGTCGCCGAGCACACCGCGTTCCACCATGTCGCCGAGGGACTCGAAGACCATGTACGGATTGACCGCTGCCGCACCGAAACCGATCAGCGTGGCCGCATGGTGCACCTCGCGGCAGTCGCCGGATTCCACCACCAGCCCCACCTGGGTGCGCTTGCGTTCGCGGACCAGGTGGTGATGTACCGCCGCGGTCAGCAGCAGCGACGGGATCGGCGCCATGGTTTCGTCGGATTCGCGGTCGCTCAACACGATCAGGTTCACACCGTCGTTGATGGCGGCGCTCACCTGTGCCCGCACGTCGTCGAGCGCGGCGCGCAGCCCGGCACCGCCCTGTGCCACCGGATACAGGCCGTGGATGTGGGCGCTGCGGAAGTCCGGCAGGTTCTCGTCGTCGTTGATGCGGACGAGCTTGGCCAGGGTCGCGTTGTCCAGGATCGGCGACGGGATGAAGATCTGCCGGCACGATTCGGGACCGGGATGCAGCAGGTCGGCCTCCGCGCCGATGGTGCCGCCGAGGCTGGTGACCACTTCTTCACGGATGGCGTCGAGCGGCGGATTGGTCACCTGCGCGAAGAGTTGCTGGAAATAGTCGAAGAGCATGCGCGGACGCGCCGACAGCACGGCGATCGGGGTGTCGGTGCCCATCGAACCGAGCGCCTCGCCACCGGTCCGGGCCATCGGCTTCACCAGCAGGTCGAGTTCCTCGGTGGTGTATCCGAACACCAACTGCCGCAGGGTGACCCGGTGATGCGACATGCGCTTGTGGGGCAGTGCCCGCACATGGTCGATGTGGACGAGACCGCGCTCGAGCCATTCGGCGTACGGATGCTCGGCGGCGAGCTCGTCCTTGATCTCCTCGTCGTCGACGATGCGGCCTGCCGCGGTGTCCACCAAGAACATCCGGCCCGGCTGCAACCGCAGCTTCTGCACCACCTCGGAATGGTCGATGTCGAGCACGCCGACCTCCGACGCCATCACCACCAGACCGTCCTTGGTGACCCAGATGCGGCTGGGGCGCAAGCCATTTCGGTCGAGCACCGCACCCACCACGGTGCCGTCGGTGAAGCACACCGACGCCGGGCCGTCCCACGGTTCCATCAGCGACGCGTGATACTCGTAGAACGCCCGATGCTCCGGTTTCATCGATTCGTGGCGTTCCCACGCCTCGGGGATCATCATCAGCACCGCGTGCGGCAGGCTGCGGCCACCGAGGTGCAGCAGTTCGAGTACCTCGTCGAACTGGGCGGTGTCCGAGGCCCCGGGGGTACACACCGGGAAGACCTTGTCGGCAACACTGGACCCGCTCGCTTCGCT
>NZ_JBSFQI010000017.1:39724-101836 GCF_053588635.1 Gordonia sp. NPDC003425
GCTCCCGGCGTCGGCAACACTGGACCCGCTCGCTTCGCTCCCGGCGTCGGCAACACTCGACCCGCTCGCTTCGCTCCCGGCGTCGGCAACACTCGACCCGCTCGCTTCGCTCCCGGCGTCGGCAACACTCGAGTCGTTGCCGAACATTTCGGTGTCGATGAGTGCCTCGCGGGCGCGCATCCAGTTGCTGTTGCCGGTGACGGTGTTGATCTCGCCGTTGTGCGCGATGCGACGGAAGGGGTGCGCCAGCGGCCACGACGGGAAGGTGTTGGTGGAAAAGCGCGAGTGCACCAATCCCAGCGCACTCTCGACCCGCGAATCCTGCAGGTCGAGATAGAACCCGCGCAGCTGCGGGGTGGTGAGCATGCCCTTGTAGACCATGGTGGTACCCGACAGGCTCGGGAAGTAGACGGTCTCACGGCCGGGTCCGTCGGCGCCGGCGCCCTTGGTGCCGAGTTCGTGCTGCACGCGCTTGCGGACGACGAAAGCGCGGCGCTCGAGATCCATGCCCGACGCACCGCCGATGAAGATCTGCCGGAACGTCGGCATCGCGTCGCGGGCCAGCGCCCCGAGTCCGTTCTCGTGGGTGGGCACCTCGCGCCACCCCAGCACGGTCAGCCCTTCGGCCTCGACGATCTTCTCCACGCCGGCGCACGCGTCGCGCACATCGTGGGCGGCCTGCGGCAGGAACGCGATGCCGGTGGCGTAATGCCCCTCGGCGGGCAACTCGAAGTCCACCACCTCCCGCAGGAAGCGGTCGGGCACCTGGATCATGATGCCCGCGCCGTCGCCGGTGTTCGGTTCGGCGCCCGCGGCGCCACGGTGTTCGAGGTTGACCAGCGCCATGATCGCCTTGTCGACGATGTCGCGACTGCGTCGACCGTGCATGTCCACGACGAATGCGACGCCGCACGAGTCGTGCTCGTTGATCGGGTCGTAGAGCCCCACCGGGCCGGGAGCATGCTTCATAAGTTCGCCTCACTTGGTGCGCGACTCTGCGCACGGATATCGCCCGTATACGTCTGTGATGGCACCTGGCGCCGGGAGAGCCGGATCATCCCCCTCGTCGGGGCTGACCTGGGCTGATCCGTCGTCGCCCGGCGGTACCTGCTGCCAGCGCCGTTGCTGGCCGGCGTGCGAGGACCGGTTTGACGGCAAACGCACCACTGCTTCTTGAGCATTGTGGGATATTTTCTCACGGGCGGTACCCAGTACAGAAATCCGGCTACCACACGCACCCAGATTCCGCAGCGTTCGTGGCGGTCAGCGTGTCATTCCGTTTCTGGGCGGCAGGCCCGGCAGTTGGCGTTTCACATCCTCACAGGAGGTCGTAGTCGTGTCAGACATCGACGAACTCATGTCCCGCCTGCCGATCGGCGACATCGCCGGTCAACTCGGCGTCGACGAAGCCACGGCCCGAGCGGCGGTCGCGCAGGCGCTGCCCGCGCTCGTCGGCGGGCTCGAGCACCAGACCGAGTCCGACGAAGGTGCGCAGCGGGTCGCGGCCGCGCTGGCCCAGCACGATAACGACCTCGCGCACGGCGAGATCAACATCAGTGAGGTGGACACCGCGGACGGCTCCAAGATCGTCTCGCACATGTTCGGCGACAAGTCCGGCGAGGTGGCCTCGGCGCTGAGCAATCAGGTGCCCGCCGCGGCGGTGGACCAGAGCCTGATGTCCAAACTGCTGCCGATCCTCGCCCCGATCGTCATGAGCTACATCGTCGCGCGGATGCGCGGCGGTGCCACCTCGGGTGCAGGCGGAGCCGGTGACCTGGGCAGCATCCTCGGCGGCGCCCTGGGTGGCAGCGCCGGCGGTGGGTTGGGAAGCATCCTGGGCAACGTGCTCGGCGGGTCCGGCGGTGGTATCGGCAGCATCCTGGGATCGGTGCTCGGCGGCAAGAAGTAGTCGGCAAGAAGTAGTCGGCGAGAGGTAGCGGTTCCCACCAGGGCGTCGCGCGTCAGCAACTCATGGGCCGCCCGGTCTGCGATCCGTATCCCTGCCGGTCGGCGGCCCGGGCGAGACGACGGTCGAGTGGAGTGGACCATTGCGCCTCGACCTGCTGATCGAGCGCCCGGATACGGTCCTCCACGGGAGGGCGCTGATCGTCGGCGCATTGATCGAGCAGCGCGTCGAACAAGGCGCGCAGCCGACGCTGCACGGGTGCGTGACCGCCGCTGTGCCGACGGATCTCGTCGGTTCCGATGGCGACGAAGTCGGCCCAGCCGCGCTGGTATCCCACCACGAGCGGTGTCGCGTCGGCGTCGGTCCGTAGCCGGGCCGCGAGGAGCAACAGCAGCTCCTCGATGTGGTCGAGTGACTGCACCGCGGTGGTGGGATCGTTGCCGACACCCGAGATCGCCTTCAGCGCGATGTCGGAGATCGCCTGCAGCGACGCGGTGGGACTCACCGAGGGCTGCTGCATGTCACCGAAGAGCAGGCACCGCAGGACCTGACGCGACGCCGCCTCGGGCGGGGTGCCGTGAACGGCCACCACCGCAACGCCTTCGGCGACGAAGTCACCCACCGACACCAGCATCTGCAGCCGGACATCCCACGCGACGGCAAGGCGTTGCATCCGGGCGACGTTGACCGCCAACAGAACCCGGTCCCGTGTCGCGGCGCGACCGAGCCGGATCACGGTGGGCGCAGCTGCCTCATCGTCGGTGATGACCGGATCAGTAGTCGCCGGAAGGGTTGCCTCCACCACGGAATCCCCGGTCGTCGCGGTGGCCGGATACTGCCGAAGCACCGCACCGCGCCCGTCGGATGCGATCCACTGCAACAGTTTCGACGCGTTGAGCAACGTGCCCACCCGTGCCACCAGCGCGATGAACAGGAACGCGGAGACCACCGTGAGAAACGCCGCGATGGCCGTCGACAGTCGCGGTGAGGGCTGGTCGTCTCCGGTGACGAGGTCGATCGCAATCGTGACGCTGAAGACGAAGGTGGCCAGGAAGAATCCGATCGACCACCGCATCACCGGTTCGCGCTGCAGCATCGGGATCACCCGCACCGAGATCTGGGCACCGCCGAACTGCATCGCCAGTGTCACCGCGGTGAACACCAGACCGGTGAGCGTGGCCATCGCACCGGCGATCACACCCAGAATCGTTGCCAGCGTGCCCGAATCGACCCGCGTGCCGAACTGGGAGTCGAGTTCACTGCAGACGAGGGCGGCAACCATGGCCAGCACCACCAAGACAACGGGCAGACGCCACGCGGGCGTCGTGCGGAGCCGACGACGAATGCGCCGCCAGCGGATCGCGGTGGCGAGCGCATTCGGTGCCACCGCCGCCCGCGGTGCGGCGGCGGGGACGGGCACCAGATCCGGCGGGTCGTCGGGAACTCCGAAGCGTCCGGCGATGGCCTCCTGCGCCACCACCTTCCACCGCATCAGCGGCTCCCGGAACCTGATCTCGCGGCGCACCGCCTTGTCGTACTTCTGCTCTCGTGTGGTGTATCGCCAGCGCGCCCACGGTGATGCGGGGCGGGCCACCCGAATCGCTCCGACGACCAGCAGGATCGGGACGAACATGCCCACGAGCCCGGTCCACAGTTTGCCCTTGAGCAGGGTGATGATCGCCAGCGCCACGTTCAGTGCGACTCCGGCGATCACCGCGACGCGCGCCCAGACGTCGTGGTCGTCGGCGAATTCGGTGATCGCGTCGGGAAATCCCAGCGGCCGCAGGCCGAGCAGGAACAGCACGCCGATCGCGATCGCCACGAACACCGCGTCGACCGACGCGCGCCCCTCCTCGGCCCAGTACACGTCGCGTAGATGCAGGATGAGTGCGAACTCGTCGAGGACAAGTGCGCATCCGATGCCGAAGAGGGCCGCCAGCACGCAGTCGGCGATCGGGGTGTCGAACCGGGAGAGCACCAGCAGTCCGAACCCCGAGCCGATCAGCAGCATCACCCCGAAGAACTCGTGATGCATGTGCACACCGCCGGGGGTGACGTTGCCGGGCCACCAACTGACCTCGGCCCGGATCATCCGGACGCTGACACGGATGAACAGGAAGGTGAGCACGAAGGCGATGAGGAACAGGAACAGCGGCAGGCGGCCGGTCTCCACGATGGTCTGATCGAACCAGCGCGTCATGGGGAAACCCTACTGTTCACACCGGCCGCCCGGATGACAGATCAATCGATCGGCCGGCGCTCCGATTGTCCGGATTCGATGACATGATCAATCGGTGAGCACCATCGTCTTCGTTCATGCCCACCCAGACGACGAGGGCACCGCCACCGCGGGCAGCATGATCCGCGCGGCCCGTGAGGGGCACCGGGTGGTGGTCGTCTACTGCACCGACGGGGACCCCGGTGACGTGCCCGACGATCTGGCTCCCGGTGAGACGGTTGCAAGCCGCCGGCGCAGCGAGGCCGAGGCGTCGGCGGCCATCACCGGCACGAGTCGGGTGGCCTGGCTGGGATACGGCGACTCGGGGATGACGGGTTGGGCCCGCAACGAGGCCGACGGGGTCTTCTCCCGCGCCGATCTCGGTGAGGCCGCCCGACGGCTGGCCGACATCATCGACGACGAGAACGCCGACGTCGTCATCGGCTACGACTGGCACGGCGGATACGGCCACCCCGACCACATCATGCTGCACAAGGCGACTCGCGCCGCGGTCGATGTGGCCGCCACGAGGCCGCGTTACCTCGAGGTCACCATGAATCGCGATCTCATGCGGCAGCTGTTCGTGTTGGCCACCGCAGCCGGGATGGACGGATTCGACCCGGACACGGCCGGCGACGACGGCAACCCGATCGGAACGCCGGAGGCCGAACTACATTGGGCCGTCGACCTCGGCGACGACGTCGCGACCAAGCGTGAAGCGTTGGCGTGTCACGCGAGTCAGAGCGACGTGCGACGACTGCTGGCAATGCCCGTCGAGGTGTTCCCTTTCGCGTTCGGCACCGAGCATTACCTCGAACCCGGTCGTCCACCCGGCATGATCCGCGCCTGGTGGCTCGACCATCCGCCGACGGACCGCTGAGCGCGGCTGCCTTCTCACACCCCTGCTGCCGCGCCGGTCAGCGGCGGGTTCTCCGCCAGCACGGCATTCTCGTCTTCGGTGAAAGCTCTTGCGCGGGAAAGGAATCGGACGCCTTCGGGTGATTCCAGACTGAACCCGGCGCCGCGCCCCTTGACCACGTCGAGGATCAGCTGGGTGTGCTTCCACAGTTCGAACTGATCCCCGTTGATCCACACCCGTACGACCGGAATCGGTTCGGGCAGTTCGATCTCGCCCACCAGCACGTCCCGCTGGCCCACCCGATATTCGCCGACCGGGTAACACATCGGAGCCGAACCGTCGCAGCATCCACCGCTCTGGTGGATCATGAGCCCGCCGTGCAACTCCGACAATTTCGTCAGGAGCGCCACGGAGGCGTCGGTGGCGATCACGCGCGCCGGGATCGACGTGATGTCCGCCAACGCATCGGACTGTGCGGCGTCGGAATGTGCGGTGTCGGATTGTGCGGCGCCGGAATGTGCGCTCTCGGATTGTGCGCTGGGCATTGTGTGCCTACCTCTCACTGTGATCTACAACACAGACTAGCCGCGCGCTGGTTGCAGGGGAGTTGCAGCCGCTCGTCCACCGGTCGGTGGAGGGCAGCGTCCACCGGATCATCCACCCGGCCGGAGTTTGCCGCGTCGGGCCGGAGCCGACGAAAGTGGTTGGTGTGCAACAGAATCACCCGCCTCCCTCGACCCACACGTCTGATCGCAGGCCCCCCACGACGCCGCCGCGCAACCCGACTGGGCTGCGCGGCGGCGCTGGTTCCGTGGGCGCTCAGGCGATCAGAAGAAGCCCTTCGCGTTCTGCGCGTAGCCCACCAGCAGGTTCTTGGTCTGCTGGTAGTGCTCGAGCATCATCAGGTGGGTCTCGCGGCCGATGCCCGACTGCTTGTAGCCACCGAACGCCGCGTGTGCCGGGTAGTCGTGGTAGGTGTTGGTCCACACGCGTCCGGCCTGGATCTCGCGGCCCGCGCGGTAGGCGGTGGCACCGTCGCGGCTCCACACACCGGCACCGAGTCCGTAGAGGGTGTCGTTGGCGATGTGGATGGCGTCGGCATAATCCTTGAAGGTCGTGACCGCCAGCACCGGGCCGAAGATCTCCTCCTGGAAGATGCGCATCTTGTTGTGGCCGTCGAACACCGTCGGCTTGATGTAGTAGCCGCCGGAGAGGTCGCCGCCCAGGTCGGCGGGTTCGCCGCCGATGAGGACCTTGGCGCCCTCCTCCTTGCCGATGGCCAGGTAGGAGCTGATCTTCTCGAACTGGTCGTTGGATGCCTGAGCGCCCATCATCGTCTCGGT
Source organism: Gordonia sp. NPDC003425 (assembly GCF_053588635.1). Taxonomy (NCBI): domain Bacteria; kingdom Bacillati; phylum Actinomycetota; class Actinomycetes; order Mycobacteriales; family Gordoniaceae; genus Gordonia; species Gordonia sp. NPDC003425. Next base: position 46,051 of record NZ_JBSFQI010000017.1, read on the forward strand.
GTCGAGCGGGTTGCCCTGCTTGATCCGGCTGACCCGGTCGACGGCCTTCGCGATGAAGTCGTCGTAGATGTCTTCCTGGATGAGCGCGCGGCTCGGGCAGGTGCACACCTCGCCCTGGTTGAGCGCGAACATGGTGAAGCCCTCGAGGGCGCGATCGAGGAAGCCGTCGTCGGCCGACATCACGTCGCCGAAGAAAATGTTCGGGCTCTTGCCGCCGAGTTCCAGGGTCACCGGGATCAGGTTCTCCGACGCGTACTGCATGATCAGCCGGCCGGTGGTGGTCTCGCCGGTGAACGCGATCTTGCGGATGCGGTTGCTGGACGCGAGCGGCTTGCCCGCCTCCACACCGAACCCGTTGACGATGTTCACCACGCCCGCCGGAAGCAGGTCGGCGATCAGGCTCATCAGATACAGGATCGACGCCGGGGTCTGCTCGGCCGGCTTGAGCACCACCGCGTTGCCCGCGGCCAGGGCGGGAGCCAGCTTCCACACCGCCATCAGGATCGGGAAGTTCCACGGGATGATCTGTCCGACCACGCCGAGCGGCTCGTGGAAGTGATAGGCGACGGTGTCCTCGTCGACCTCGGAGATCGAGCCCTCCTGGGCGCGCAGTGCGCCGGCGAAGTAGCGGAAGTGGTCGATGGCCAGCGGGATGTCGGCGGCCAGGGTTTCCCGGACGGCCTTGCCGTTGTCCCAGGTCTCGGCGACGGCGATCTTCTCGAGATTCTCTTCCATGCGGTCGGCGACGCGCAGCAGCGCCAGGGCACGCTCGGCGACGGGCATCTTGCCCCACTGCGGGGCGGCCTTGTGCGCGGCGTCGAGCGCGAGGTCGATGTCCTCGGCGGTCGAGCGGGCGACCTCGCAGAAGGTCTTGCCGTCCACCGGCGACGGATTCTCGAAGTACTGCCCCTTCACCGGCGGCGTCCACTGGCCACCGATCCAGTTGTCATAGCGGGACTCGAACGACATCACCGAACCATCGGTTCCCGGCTTTGCGTAGACAGTCATGTGTAACTCCTCAAGTGCCTGTTTGCGGTATCACCGCGACCCGATGGACCGGATCGCATGTGATGTGTTGCACACAGTAGGAGCAATGTGGTTGCAGACACGTTGCAGGTGCGTTTGCAACGTTGCGGGACGCCGGTCGCACCGTCCCCGGCGGGCGCGTTCGAGGCTGCGCTACACCCCGTAGCGCCGGTCGAGGAGCCGAATCCGGCCCCCGACCATGGCCCTGTCCGGGTGACCGACGGGCAGGCGGTGTTCCAGACGCCGCCACGCCACCAGGTCGTCGCGCCCATGCGCCGACGACGTCCACGCGCGCAGCGCACCCACTTCACCCTCGGCGATCACCCGCGACCGCACGTCCTCGCGGAGTTCCTCGAAGATCTCGACGATGCCCGGCGCACTGGATTCCACCAGCAGCCCACCGCGCCCGAGGTCGTCGATGATCGCGGTGAGATCCCCGCGGCCGGCCACCCGTTCACGCAGGTCGGCGACATCCGTGTGCAACTCGGTGGTCAGCCGGTAGGGCCGCGACCCCAGCACGTCGGTGCCCAGATCGCGCCGCAAACGGGAGATCTCGGCGCGCACCGTCACCGGGTCGATGCCGTCGTCGGCAAGCAGCAACGCCAACTGTTCGGTGTTGAGCCCCTCCGGAAAGTGCTGCAGCAGCAGCAGGATCTCGGCATGCCTGCGTGAGAGGGTGCGCGCCCCGGAGGGATCACCGGCGCGCTGCCACCGGTACGCGTGGTCGGCGAGCACGCTCAGACGTGCCCCGCCCGCCTGCGCCGCGAATGTCGCCGGGTTGGCCAGGTCGACGGCCCGTGACTGCAACTCGCGTTCCACCACCGCCACCACCGACCGCACCGCGGCCAGCGCGAAGGGTTCCGCGGCCGCACGGCCACCGGTCACGTCGATCACACCGATCACGTGCCCGGTCGCCGGATCGTGCACCGGGGCCGCGGCGCAACTCCATTCCTGTACCTGACTGGAGAAGTGTTCGGGACCCACCACCTGAATCCCCTTGTCGAGTGCCAGCGCGAGGCCCGGGGCGTTGGTGCCGGCGACGTCCTCACTCCACATCGACCCCTCGACGAAGTTGATGCTGCTGGCCTTGTCGCGCGCCGACGACTCACCCTCGACCCACAACAGCCTGCCCACCTGATCGGTCAGTGCCACCACCACACCGGAGTCGGCGATGTCGTCGAGCATCAGTGACTGCACCACCGACCGCACCGCGGTGATGGGATGGCTGTCGCGATACCGGGCGAACTCCTCGTCGGTCATCTCGATGGTGTCGACGCTGCTCTCGGTGGGATCGATGCCCCTGCGCAACGAGCGCGACCACGATTCGGCCACCACCGATCGCACCGCCCCCGCGGACGGGCTCACTCCCGCAAGAAAGTCCTCGTAGGCGCGGCGGACGGTTGCGGACAGCGCGGCAACATCGGTCATGTGCCCTCCGAATCCACCTCTGGTTCCCACGATTGTGCCGCTATTGCTGTGACCACGGCAACAACGCGCCGATCATCAGGCCGATCTCACCCGTAGGCGAACCGGATGACGGACCGGTGACGCCGACGCGCGCATCGAATAATCTCCCCTGCTGCGTGAAGAGGGTTCTGCTGTCCGGTGCGGTCGCGTTGCTGACGCTGATCGGTCTGACGTGGTCCCTCGTCGATTTCGACACCTCCACCGATTCGGGCACCGACCCCGTCACCATCACCGACTACCGCGCCACCTACCACGTCGAGCGCGACGGCACGATGCGCGCGTCGGAGACGGTCACCGCCGATTTCCCCGAGGGCCGGCACGGCATCTTCCGGTTCTGGGACGTCGTCGACACCTCGAACAGCGGCGTCCGCCTCACCCCGGAGAACATCCACGTCCGGCTCGACGGTGGATCGGTTCCGGTCGCGATGAGCTGGGAGAAGCACGACCGGTTCCGCGTCGCCAAGATCGGCGACCCCGACTCCTACCTCGCCGTCGGCTCGCACACCTACACCATCGACTACACCGTCGACGGCGTCATCGGACCCGGCATGCGCTCGGCCTCCGACAGCCCGGGCTCGGCCGGGTGGTCGGGACGCGACACCTCCCAGTTCCTGTGGCGGGTGGTTGCCGACGGCTGGCAGATGCCGATCCTGAAGTCGACGAGCACCATCACGCTGCCCGTACCGCCGACCGCCGCCACCTGCGCACTCAAGACCGGCGATCCGTGCACGGTCACCGACGCCGGCCCGAACACGCGGGTGGTCACCACCGGCGCGCTGCCGCCGTCGAGCGGCGTCGCCTTCCGCGCCGACCTGCCGATCGCCGCACCCGCACGTGACACCACCCCGTGGCCTCAGCCACTCGACCGGGTGCTGGGCCGGTCGCTGATCACCGTCCTCGTGCTGCTCGCGCTCTCGCTGGTCACCTTCGCAATCGGTGTGTTCCTGGTCGTGCGCAGCATCGAACGCCAACCGCTGCTGCCGGTCATGTACGGCCCGCCCACCGACCCGGCCAACCCGACGATGACCCTCAGTCCGGTGCAGACCTATTACGTTGCGCGCGAATCGGTTCCGTCGACCGCACTGACCTCCACGCTGCTGTTCATGGCCGAACGAGGCCTGGTCGCGCTCAAACGTAACGGCGACGAATGGACGGTGACCTCGCTGGTCTCCCCCGACGTCTGGCGCACCGTCGACCCGGTGACGGGGTCGCTGGCCCGCAGCCTCAACATCCGGGCGAGCGGACTGAAGTTCAAGGCCGACGGGTCGGTGGACGCCGGACGCACGCTGAGCAGTGCGAAGTCCGAACTGCAAGCGGCGACCACCAACTGGGCACGCGATTCCGGCACCGTCGTCGACAGTCGCGCCGAGAAGATCGGCCGATGGCTGGTGGCCCTCGCGTTCGTGGTGGCCGCGGCGCTGTTCATCCTCGGCTGGTACCCGTTCTCCCTCGCGGTGCTGCCGATCGCCGCGTTCGCCATCGGCGGTGCGGGTTTGTGGGTCTCCGGCGTCGGCACCCGACGCACCGCACTGGGCCGGGGGGTGTGGTCGCAGGCCGGCGGTTTCGAGCGACTGCTCTCCACCCCGTCCAACCGCGACCGGCTCGACTTCTCCGCCCGCAAGGACCTCTACACCTCCTACATCCCGTACGCGATGGCGTTCGGCTGCGCGGCCGCGTGGGCGGCCAAATACCGTGCCGCCATGGGTACCGAACCACCAACCCCGGTGTGGCTGGCCGGCGCGTACGGCTCGTCGCCGGGGACCGGATGGTCCAGCGCGAACCTCGACAACTTCGACGCCAGCATCTCGTCGTCACTATCGGCGTACTCGGCCAGTCAGTCCTCGTCGTCGGGTAGCGGCGGCGGGTTCGGTGGCGGCTTCTCCGGCGGCGGCGGGGGCGGCGGGGGCGGGGGCGGATCGTGGTGACCGGCGCATCATGGTGACCGCCGGAAACATCCCGCGCAGCACGCCGCGCACATACTCTTCCAAGATCTCTCCGCAGAGCACACACGACCCGCAAGAACCACAGGACCCGTAGGAAAGGCCCGGCATGACCGCCGTCATCATCGTTCTCGTCATCGTCGTCGTACTCGTCGTCGCGCTCGTGGCCTTCGCGGCCATCGCATTCAACCGTCTGCGCCGCGCCGACATCACCGCGCAGGAGTCATTGGGCGGCATCGACGTTCAGCTCACCCGTCGCGCCGACCTCATCCCCAACCTGGTGAACACCGTGCAGGGCTACGCCGCCCACGAACGCGGGGTGTTCGAACAGGTGACCGCCGCCCGCGCCGGACTGCAGCAAGCGGCCCACGGCGGGTCGGTGGAGCAACGCGCGGCCGCCGACAACACCATGTCCCAAGCCCTCGGCAGGTTGTTCGCCGTCGCCGAGAACTATCCGGACCTCAAGGCGTCGGCCAACTTCATCGCGCTGCAACAGGAACTCTCCGACACCGAGAACAAACTCTCGTTCGCCCGCCAGTACTACAACGACGCAGTGTCGCGGCTCAACGCGCTGGTGACGACCATTCCATGGATGTTCTTCTCCGCCATGGCCGGCGTCCGCTCCCGCGAGTTCTACCGCGCCCCCGAAGGACAGCAGCAGCCACCACGTGTCCAGTTCTGAACGGCGCGTGCCGGATACGGGCACGACGGCCACACGTTCCGGCACAGTGGAAGCATGACCGCGCTCGACAACCACCACCCCGAGTTCTCCCACTCGCAGGTCGCCGCGCGCCCGAGTATCCGGCCGGTGGCCGCAGCAACACTGGTGGCGAGCTGCGCGGCCCTGGCAGCACTGGCGTGGTTCGCCCTGCACACCGGTGTCGGACAGCGCGCCGACCAACGCGCGATGCTCGCGGTCGACGGCACCGCGGAAGGTCAACGATCCGTGCTGCAGTTGCTCGGCTACGTATCGGGTGCCGCGGTGGCGCTGGTGCTGGTGTGCGCGGGAATCGCGATGGCGCGCGGCAAGGTGCGTCTCGGGGTGGCGGCGGTGATCGTGATGGGCGGCGCCGCCCTCACCACGCAGATCCTCAAACACTTCCTGATCGAGCGGTCCGACCTCGCCGACGGCGTCGCCGCGTCCAACAACAGCTTCCCGAGCGGACACACCACCGTCGCGGCCGCGGGCCTGGGTGCGCTGCTCCTCGTCAGCCCACGACGACTGCGTCTGGTGGTGGTACCGGTGGGTGCCTTCGCGGTCACCCTCATCGCCGCGGCGACGATGGTCGCCGGGTGGCATCGGGCCTCCGACGTGATCGCCGCGATCCTGGTTGCCCTCGCGTGGACGGCGCTGGCCGCGCTGGTGGCCGGCGGCCAGTACCACGGTGTGCGTGGTGTCACCGCGCTCGCGTTGGTGGGCACCGCGGCGGCCATCGGACTGTTGGTCTATCTCGGCGTGCGTCCGACGTACGGATGGTCGGGCATCACCGACGCCGCGCTGGTGCTGGGCGCGGTCGGCGTCGCCACCGCCGGCGGGGTGGCGCTGATGAACCGGACCGCCCCCACGTCCTGAACCCGCCGAGGTCACCCGTCCCGGACGATTTGCCTCGAATCTTCACGCCGCAGGCAATCAGAAGGCCCGCAGCGAGGACAATGAGGTCATGCGCGTCATTCTGAACATCATCTGGCTTCTGCTCTGTGGCATCTGGATGGCCATCGCCTACGTGTTCTTCGGGATCATCTTCTGCATCCTGATCATCACGATCCCGTTCGGTGTCGCCTCGTTCCGGATGGCGAATTATGTCCTGTGGCCGTTCGGCCGCACCGTGGTCCGCAAACCCACCGCCGGCGTGGGGTCGCTGCTCGGCAACATCCTGTGGATTCTGCTCGCCGGATGGGAACTGGCCATCGGCCACATCTCCTTCGGGCTTCTGATGTGCATCACCATCATCGGCATCCCGCTGGGCATCGCCAGCTTCAAGATGGTGCCGATCTCGCTCTTCCCGCTGGGTGCGCAGATCGTGGACAGCGACGAGTACATGCCCGGCGTCCGGGTGTGACCCTCGGGTGAGTGCCCGCTGCGGGTCGATCCGATCCGGGTACCGCTAGGGCTGCCACCCGTTGCGCCGGGGGTAGCGGGCCCGCAGGTAGCTGTAGGCGTAGGTGCTCAGCAGCAGTGCCGCACCGCTGATCACCGCCGGCCACAGAAACAGGTTGTCGATCGAGTCGCGCACCGTCGCGATCACCCATCCGATCACCAGGATCACCGTCGCGATCGACGCCAGCAGCCGCACGATCAGCACGAATGTGGTCAGCACTGCCCAGACCGCGGACCGCGCGTGGTCTTGGGTTCTGCCGCTCATGGTGTCAGGGTATCCATCCCGGTGCGTGACGGCCGGGTGAGCAAGAGCGTGCCCTATCGCCCTGCGCAGCCCACAATGGTGGCATGCACACTCGCTGCCCGGCCGTGCCCGCGCGACCCATCCGAGGACATTGCGGCACCGAACAACGGGCATGAGTTCGCCTATGCGCGCGGTTCCGCCCGCCACCACCGCCGTCATCGGCAGCGGAGTGGCCGGCCTGACCGCCGCGCACATCCTGTCGAAGAGTTCTCGGGTCACCCTTTTCGAGGCCGACGACCGGCTCGGCGGGCACGCGCACACCCATCAGGTGCCGATGCCCGACGGCAGCACCGTCGGCGTCGACTCGGGATTCATCGTTCACAACACCCGCACCTACCCCACATTGCTGCGACTGTTCGACGAGCTCGGCGTCGCCACCCGTGACACCGACATGTCCATGTCGGTGCATTCCGAGCTCAATGGCCTGGAGTACGCGGGCGCGCTGGGCATCTCCGGACTCTTCCCCACCGCGCGCAACCTGCGCCGCGGCCGGTACCTGCTGATGCTGGGTGAGATCGTGCGGTTCCACCGCGCGGCGCGGAGACTGCTCGATGATCCCGACTCCGACGAGCCGCTGGCCGAATTCGTGGTCCGCGAGGGATTCTCCGACTACTTCCAGCAGAACTTCATGCTGCCGCTGGTGGCCGCGGTGTGGTCCTGCGACGCGCAGACGGCGGCACGCTATCCCGCCCGCTACCTGTTCACCTTCCTCGACCACCACGGCATGCTCACCGTGTTCGGGTCGCCCACCTGGCGCACGGTGGTCGGCGGATCGGGCACCTATGTGCGGGCCGTCGACGAGCGGGTGCGGGCCCAGGGCGGCACGGTGCGCACCGGCGCACCGGTCACCCGGGTGCACACCCGGCCCGACGGCTCGGTGGAGGTCGGCGTCGACGGTGGCGGCAGTGAGGTCTTCGACGCCGCGGTGATCGCCACCCACCCCCATCAGGCGCTGCGCATGCTCGCCGAACCGACCGCCGACCAGCAGCGGGTACTGTCGGCGATCTCCTATCTTCCCAAACCCGTTGTCCTGCACAGCGACACCTCACTGATGCCGCAAGCCCGCCGCGCGTGGGCGTCGTGGAATTACCAGATCGGTGACGACGATTCGGCGATCGCCGTCACCTACGACCTCACCCGACTGATGCGGCTCGATCCCGGCCACCCGCGGATGCTGGTCACGGTGGGGCGCACCGACCTGGTCGACGAGTCGTCTGTGATCGCGGAGATGACCTACGAGCACCCCGTCTACACCACGGAATCTGTTGCCGCCCAAGCACAGCTGCCGCAGATCGACTCCGACTCCGTGGTGTTCGCCGGCGCCTATCACGGGTGGGGTTTCCATGAGGACGGTGCCGCGTCGGGTGCCCGTGCCGCGGCGCGACTCGGTGCCGACTGGAACTCGGCGGCCGGCGCGCAGCCGCCTGCTTCAAACCCTGCCGACCACGCCTCGACGGCGCCGGCAACGGAGTCGTCATGACCGCCGCAAGCGCATCCGTCGTGCGTACCCGGATCACCCACACCCGGACCTCGCCGACCCGACACGCCTTCACCTACCGCAGTGTGTCGTGGCTGATCGATCTCGACGATCTGCCCGAACCACCTGCCCCGCTGCGCCCGTTCGCGCAGTTCCGTGCCGCCGACCACTTTCCCGAGCCGGTCGTCGACGGACAGTCGCTTCGGGATCGACTCGACGCGTACCTGCTCGGTGCGGGGGTCACCCCGCCGCAGGGCACGGTGACGGCGCTGCTGTCGCCTCGGGTGGCGGGTTATGTGTTCAACCCGCTCAGCGTGTACTGGTGCCATCACGCCGACGGCTCGCTCGCCTGCGTGGTCGCCGAGGTGCACAACACCTACGGCGGACGTCACTGCTACGTGGTGCATCCCGACGATCACGGACGCGCCGAGGTCGACAAGGAGTTCTACGTCTCGCCGTTCAACGACGTGTCGGGGCGCTACCGGCTGCGGGTGCCCGAACCCGATCGGCAGGGCCGGGTGGCGGTGTCGATCACCCTGGAACGCGAGGGCCAGGATCCGTTCGTCGCGTCGCTGAGCGGACGCGCCCGGCCCGCCACCCCCGCCACGATGCTGGCCACCCAACTGCGCGCACCGCTGGCGCCGCTGGTGGTGTCGGCACGCATCCGCTTCCACGGAATCCGCCTGTGGGCCAAGCGACTTCCCATCGTCCCCCGCCCCACACCCCCTTCCCCGCCGGTTGAGCCCCATTCGCCGGTTGAGCCCCATTCGCTGGTTGAGCCTGTCGAAACCACCCACCCGCCGGTTGAGCCGCCCCCGCTGGTTGAGCCTGTCGAAACCACCGTCGAGCGTGCCCAGAATCCCGTCGACCGTGCCCAGAAGACCCCATCCCCTGTACCGGAAGGACACCGATGAGCACCCCCACCCGAGGCGCAGACCCGTCGTCCACCGCCAAGGACGACAAGTTCGCCACCGACCTCTCGCCCGAGGACGCACGCCGCTGGCCCGACGTCGCGGCCGTCCCCACCGGCACATCGGCCCGCGTGCGGGGCCGCGCGGCGAGTTGGCTGTTCCGGCACGCCACCTCCGGTCTCGCGGTCCGTATCGAATACCCCGACGGATCTCGTCGCGGCCGGGAGACCGACGAGGTGCTCCCACGCATGATCGTGCGTCGGCCCCAAGCATTTTCGCGACGCGTGGGGTCGCACGGCCTCATCGGATTCGGCGAGGCGTTCATGGCCGGGGACTGGACCACCGACGACCTCGTCGGTGTGCTCACCCCCTTCGCCGAGCGCGCCGCCCGATTGGTTCCCAAACCCCTGCAGACATTGCGTGCGCTCGTTCTCCCCAAGCAGCCCGCCGACGAGGAGAACACCACCGCCAACACCCGGCGCAACATCGCGCGGCACTACGACCTCTCCAACGAACTGTTCGCCACCTTCCTCGACGAGACGATGACCTACTCGAGCGCGCTCTTCGCCTCCGCGTCGGGCATCGACACCGACCCCGCGGCCCGCGCCACCTGGGGCGAGTTCGCCGACGCGCAGCGCCGCAAGGTGGACCGACTGCTCGACGCCGCCGGCGTCGGCCCGGGAACGCGGGTACTCGAGATCGGCACCGGCTGGGGTGAGCTGTGTCTGCGCGCGGCCGCCCGCGGCGCCACCGTCCGGTCGGTGACCCTGTCCAGCGAGCAGCGTGAGCTGGCCCGGCAACGTGTCGCCGACGCCGGTTTCGCCGATCGCGTACAGATCGATCTGCTCGACTACCGGAAGGTCGAGGGCACCTACGACGCCGTGGTGTCCGTCGAGATGATCGAGGCGGTGGGCGAAAAGTACTGGCCCACATACTTTTCGACAATCGACAAGGTGCTCGCGCCCGGCGGCCGGGTGGCGATCCAGGCGATCACCATGCCGCACGACCGGATGCGCGCCTCCCGCAACACCTACACGTGGGTGCACAAGTACATCTTCCCCGGCGGTCAGCTGACGTCACTGGATGCGCTGCGCGCGGTCACCGACAAGCACACCTCGCTTCGCCTCGTCGACAACCGCGCGATGGGCGCCCACTACGCGGAGACGCTGCGGCTGTGGCGGGAGCGCTTCACCGCCCACCGCACCGAGGTGGCCGCACTCGGATTCGACCCCACCTTCATGCGGATGTGGCAGTTCTACCTCGCCTACTCCGAGGCCGGGTTCCGCGCCGGATATCTCGACGTCCACCAACTCGTGTTCTCCCGCCCCACGGAGGACCGACCATGACCGGATGGGCCGGATTCGGCGCGGTCACCGGGGCATCGCTGCTGTTCCTGGTGGTACTGCAGTCCGTCACCTATGTCATCGGCCGACGCCTGGGCCGCTACAACGTCGTCGACGTCATCTGGGGCTTCGGCTTCGTCGGAGTGGGGTGGATCGCGTTCGCAGCGGGCGGCGGCGACCTCACCCGCCGCCTGATCCTGGCGCTCGCGGTCACCGTCTGGGGACTGCGACTCACGTGGCACATGTACGGCAAGTCGAAGGGCAAGGGCGAGGACCCGCGATACCAGAAACTGCTCGGCGAGGACCCCAGCGCGTGGACGGTGATCCGCAAGATCTTCCTCACCCAGGGCGCCGCTCAGTGGTTCGTCTCGCTACCGCTGCAGGTCTCGGCCGTGGTGGGCGCGACCACCGGCGTGTGGTGGATCGTGCTGGGCGCCGGCGTCGTGATCTGGGTGGTGGGACTGCTCTTCGAAGCGGTCGGCGATGCGCAGATGACGGCGTTCAAGGCCGATCCGTCGAACAAGGGGACGATCATGGACCGCGGCCTGTGGGCGTGGACCCGGCACCCGAACTATTTCGGCGACTCCAGCGTGTGGTGGGGCATGTGGCTCATCGCCGCCTCGGCCTGGCCGGGAGTACTCACCGTGCTCTCACCGGTGGTGATGACGTACTTCCTGGTCTTCGCCACCGGCGCGCGGCTGCTCGAAGAATCGATGAGCAAGCGTCCCGGGTATCCGGAGTATCAGCAGCGGACGTCGTATTTCCTGCCACGTCCTCCCAAACACACCGACGCCTCGGGGCGTTCGCGATGACGACGGGGGGAAGGTGACCGTGACGCTCGTGACATCAGGAATCGCCCTGTGGGCGCCTCCCCGGCGCAGCTTTGGGTCGGGCGTCTGGTTGAGGCGGCAACCACCGGCTACTAGTCTGAGCGTCGATGGACGCAGAGGCAGGCTGGTGACCACCCACAACGACCACGGGCTGGCCGTTTTGCCCACATTGCTCGAGAAGATCTCCGACGGCGATGCCGCCGCGTTCGCCGAGTTCTACGACCTCACCAGCCACCGCGTCTACGGCATGGTGGTTCGGGTGTTGCGCGACCCCGGGTACAGCGAGGAGACCACGCAGGAGGTCTACCTGCAGGTGTGGCGATCGGCGTCGACGTTCGATCCCGCTGCCGGATCGCCGCTGAGCTGGCTGATCACCATGGCGCACCGCCGCGCGGTCGACCGGGTGCGCTCGGAGACGGCGTCGACGCGCCGCGAACTCACCTACGGAAGTGCCGACTACACCGCCACTTTCGACGTGGTGAGCGAGACCGTCGGCGCGCAGGAAACCGGCGCACAGGTACGCGGCTGCCTGGAAACCCTCACCGACGTCCAGCGCGAGTCGGTGGATCTCGCGTACTACCACGGCCTCACCTATCGCGAAGTGGCCGACCAACTGTCCGTCGCCCTACCCACGGTCAAGAGTCGCATTCGCGACGGCTTGATCCGTCTCCGCAAATGCTTGGGGGACCCCGATGTCTGATGTCAGTGCTTCCGGCAATGCCGACGAACTCGTCGGCATGGCTCCGCTCGTCGCGCTCCACGTGCTGCCCGCCGATGAACTCGACGCCGTCGTCCGGCACCGCGCCGACGCCGACGCCGACGTCCGTGACACCTTCGACCGCGAGGTCCGCGCGACCCGCGAGGCGATGGCGTCGATGAGCGCGGCCACCGCCACCGCACCGCCGCCCACCCTGCGCGACCGCATCCTTGCCGCGGCGTCGTCGCTGCCTCCGCTGGTTGAGCCTGTCGAAACCACCCCCCCGCTGGTTGAGCCCCCCTCGCTGGTTGAGCCTGTCGAAACCACCCCTCCGCTGGTTGAGCCGTCCCCGCTGGTTGAGCCGTCCCCGCTGGTTGAGCCCCCTTCGCTGGTTGAGCCCCCCTCGCTGGTTGAGCCTGTCGAAACCACCGCCGAGGTCGTGCCCCTGCGCCGCCGCCGCGCCATCTACCTCGCCGCGGCCGCCGTGGTCGCGATCGCCGTCGGAGCGGTCGGGTGGTTGATCGGCACCTCCGTCACCGGCTCGGATCAGCCCACCCCGAACACCGCCGAGCAGGTGTTCGCGGCCAAGGACGTGCGCTCCACATCGGGCGATGTCGCCACCGGCCGCGCCACGGTCACCTTCTCCGATACCGCCGACGCGGGCGTGCTGGTGATGAACGACGTGCCGCCGCCGAAGTCGGGAACCGTGTATCAGATGTGGCTTGTCGGACCGGACGGCGCCACCTCCGCCGGAACCATGACCGACAAGGACGTGGCTCCGTCGACCACCGCGGTCATCCCGCACATCGGCAACGCGAAGACGCTCGCCTTCACCGTCGAACCGCCTGGTGGTTCGGCGAAGCCGACCGGCGCGTTCGTCGCGGAGCTGCCACTCACCTGATCGCCGCCGCGTAATTCTTCGGCCGATCCCGACATTCCCGACCCCGGGTTGACACGCGTTTATGCACGCCGCACACTTGTTGCATAACATGCGCGCCGTTGCGCAATACGCAACTCGATCGCTCCTTCTCGCACGGACCGATCACATCCCCGGCTCGAGAGAGGGTTCTGCCCCGATGACCGCAGATCTTGCGGGCGCACGCAGCACGCCCATGCCCTCCGGAGATCCCGGGGTCGACGAGGCGACGGCCCAGCTCATCTCCGGACGCATCCGCGGGCAGAGCCTGCCCGCACCGTTCTATGTGGATCAGCGGTTCTTCGACCTCGACCTCGCCGAAATCTTCTCCAAGAGATGGTTTTTCGCGGCGACGGAGGCCGAGATCCCCGAACCCGGCGATTACGTCACCATCACGTTCGGCACCCGCTCGGTCATCATCGCCCGCGACGACGACGAACATGTCCGCGCCTTCCACAACGTCTGCCGGCACCGCGGCGCCCGACTCCTCACCGAGACAAGTGGATCCGTCGGCACCATCGTCTGCACGTACCACTCGTGGACCTACGGTATGGATGGCCGGCTCCGCTTCGCCGACGCTCAGGCACCCGGATTCGACAAGAAGTGCTTCAGTCTGCGCCCCGTGCACGTGCGCACCATCGCCGGGCTGATCTTCCTCTGCCTCGCCGATGATCCACCCGCCGACATCGACGAGGTGGCTGCCATCATCGAGCCCTACCTGGCACCGCACCACCTCGCCGACGCCAAAGTCGCCAAGCAGACCGATCTGATGGAGAACGGCAACTGGAAGCTCACGATGGAGAACAATCGGGAGTGCTATCACTGCGGCGGGCACCCCGAACTGCTCAATGTCTTCTTCCCCACCTGGGGATACAGCACCGACGACGCGATCCCGGCACGACTGCGTCCGGTGTTCGGCCAGTATCGCCGGGCCACCGCCGAGATGACCGAGGTGTGGGAGTCATTATCGTTGCCCTACCCTCGTATCGAGCAACTCGACACGCGCACAACGGGTTTCCACATCGAGCGCGAGGCCATGGACCTTGCCGGCGAATCCTTCACGCTCGACGGCACCATCGCCTGCAGCCGACTGCTCACCGACCTGCCGCCCACCCGCCTCGGCCGCCTGTCGATGCACATGCAACCCAACATGTGGATGCATGTCACCAGCGACCACGCCGTCCTGTTCTCCGTCATTCCCGTCGCCGCCGACCGCACCCTTGTGCGCACCACCTGGCTGGTGCATCCCGATGCGGTCGAGGGCGTCGACTACGACCTCGACCGTCTCACCGGCGTCTGGGAGATCACCAACCAGCAGGACGCCGACCTCGTCGAACTAGCGCAGCAGGGCATCAGCAGTCCCGCCTACCTGCCGGGCCCCTACGGGCCGTCCGAATTCCAGGTGGAGGCGTTCGTCAACTGGTACATCACCGCGCTCCGCGACGGCCTCGCGTTGTCCGATCATTCGGTGGTGGCGCGTGAGTGACCACATCCTGATGTGTACGGCACGCGAGGACGTCACCGCCGACATGGCGACGTTCTCCTTCACCTCGCCCGACGGCCCACTCTTCGATTTCCGGCCCGGGCAGTTCCTCTCCATCACCCTCACCATCGACGGACGCGACGTGCAACGCTGCTACAGCATCTCGTCCTCGCCGGTGCGGCGTGACGCGCTGTCGATCACCGTCAAACGCGTTGCCGGAGGCCATGTCTCCAACTGGTTGCACGATCACCTCCGGCCCGGGATGAGCATCATCGCCGCCGGTCCGTCGGGACGGTTCAGTTACGTCACCGCACACGCCGACAAGTACCTGTTCATCTCCGCCGGCAGCGGCATCACCCCGGTGATGTCGATGGTGCGGGCCGCCACCGACACCGACCTCACCGCCGACATCGTCTTCGTGCACAGCGCCCGAACCACCGCCGACATCCCCTTCCGCGCCGAACTCGACGACCTCGCCGCCCGGCACCCCGGCCTCACCGTCGCCTACGCACGCACCCGCACGGACGCGACCGACGCCGGCCCCGGACACCGCGGACGAGTCGACGGCAACCTCCTCGCCCTGATCTGTCCGGACATGACCGAACGCGAGATATTCCTCTGCGGCCCAGGCGGATTCCGCAGCTCGGTCCGCACCGCATTGGTCACCGCCGGGGTCCCCCTGACCCGCATCCACGAGGAGAGTTTCGGCTTCGCCGCGCCGACCACCGATCACATCGTCACCGCAGAGAGCGGACACACCGTCGACTTCACCCGCCGCGCCCGCCGCGTCACCGTGTCACCGGGCACCACCATCCTGTCGGCAGCCGCATCCGCGGGAGTCACCCTGCCGTCGTCGTGCGGAGTGGGACTCTGTGGATCCTGCAAGGTACGCAAGGTATCCGGTGACGTCGTGATGAACCATCAGGGCGGCATCCGCCCACGTGAGATCGAGCAGGGCAAGATCCTGCTCTGCTGCTCCGAACCGCTGACACCGGTCGTGATCGACTACTGAGGACACCGATGACACCCCACACAGACTCCCCCGCAACCGCTCCCGGCGCCGATCTGCCTGCTCACCCCGATTTCCTGTGGCACACCCCCGAACCCAAGTCCACCTACGACGTCGTGATCGTCGGCGGCGGTGGACACGGACTGGCCACCGCGCACTACCTCGCCCGCAACCACGGCATCACCAATGTCGCAGTCCTCGAACGTGGTTGGCTCGCCGGCGGCAACATGGCCCGCAACACCACCCTCATCCGGTCCAACTATCTGTGGGACGAGAGCGCGGGCATCTATGAACACTCCCTGAAGCTGTGGGAAGGTCTCGAGGAGGAACTCGGCTACCCGATCCTGTTCAGCCAGCGCGGCGTTCTCAACCTCGCGCACACCGAACAAGACGTCCGCGACAGCATCCGCCGCGTGGAGGCCAACCGGCTCAACGGCATCGACGCCGAGTGGCTCGACCCCAAACAGGTCGCCGACGTCTGCCCGATCGTCAACGTCTCTCCGTCGATCCGCTATCCCGTCCACGGCGCCACCTTCCAGCAGCGCGGCGGCATCGCCAAACACGACTACGTCGCCTGGGGATTCGCACGCTCGGCGAGCAATGCGGGCGTCGACATCATCCAGAACTGTCAGGTCACCGGATTCGTCACCGATGGAGGCAAAGTCACCGCCGTCGAGACCACCCAGGGGCGGATCGGCGCGGGTACCGTGGCGCTTTGCGCCGCCGGACACACCTCCACACTGACCGACCAACTCGGTTTCGGCGTGCCCATCCAAAGCCATCCGCTGCAGGCGCTGGTGTCCGAACTGCTCGAACCCATCCACCCGACGGTGGTGATGTCCAACGCCGTTCACGTCTACGTGTCACAGGCGCACAAGGGCGAACTCGTCATGGGTGCCGGCGTGGACTCCTACAACGGTTACGGACAACGCGGCGCGTTCCACATCATCGAACGCCAGATGGCCGCCGCCGTCGAGCTGTTCCCGGTGTTCGGCCGCGCGCGCCTGCTGCGCACCTGGGGCGGCATCGTCGACGTCACCCCCGACGCCTCTCCCATCATCGGAGCCACCCCCTACCGCAACCTCTATCTCAACTGCGGTTGGGGCACCGGCGGTTTCAAGGCCACTCCCGGTGTCGGGTGGTGCCTGGCGCACACCATCGCCACCGGTGACCCGCACCAGATCAACGCCCCGTTCACGCTCGACCGCTTCGTCACCGGCGCGCTCATCGACGAGCACGGTGCCGCCGCCGTCGCCCACTGACCCCGACCGTCGTCCGCACCGAGAACCGAAAGACTCACCGATGCAACTCATCTCCTGCCCCTACTGCGGCCCACGCGAAGAGGTCGAGTTCCACTATGGCGCGGCGTCCGGTGTCGCCTACCCGCCCGACCCCTCCGCACTCGACGACACCCAGTGGTCGCAGTATCTGTTCTTCCGCCCCAACCCCAAAGGAGAACTCGCCGAACGGTGGTGTCACTCGGCCGGCTGCCGCCAGTGGTTCACCGTCCGCCGAGACACCGTGACCTACGCCTTCAGCGGCGCCACCACCCCGGCACGCCCGCTCACCGATCACCGCGACTCCGGAGATACCCGATGAGCCAACCTTTTCGGCAGCCGACCGGCGGACGCATCGACCGGACCAGCCCGATCGCGTTCACCTTCGACGGCGACACCTACACCGGCTACCGCGGCGACACCCTCGCATCGGCGTTGCTGGCCAACGGTGTTCGTGGCATCACCACCAGTGTCAACCTCGGCCGACCACGCGGGATCACCGGTTCCTGGTCGGAGGACGCCACCGCCCAGGTGGGCATCGACGCACCGTTCATCGAGCCGATGGTTCCGGCGACCACGGTCGAACTGTGCCCGGGGCTCGTCGCCCGCGGGGTCCCCGGACAGGGCGCGTTGTCGATGGTTCCCGACGACGCACGATACGACTCGCTGCACCACCACCCCGACGTGCTCGTGGTGGGCGCCGGCGCAGCTGGGATGATGGCGGCCCTCATCGCAGCGCGTTCCGGCGTGCGGGTGCTCCTCGTCGACGAACGCGCCGAACCGGGCGGCGCCACGCCCTCCGCGCCCTGGGTCTCCGACGCCGTCGCCGAATTCGACGCCCACCCCGGCACCACACGCCTGATCCGCACCACAGCATTCGGCGCCTACGACGACGGATTCATCCTCGCCGTCGAGCAGCGCACCGATCATCTCGGCACCGCCGCGCCCGCGCATGTGTCGCGCCAACGCATCCATCGCATCCGCGCGCGGTGGATCATCCTGGCCACCGGCGCCCACGAGCGGCCGATCGTGTTCGCCGCCAACGACCTTCCCGGCGTGATGCTCGCCGGAGCCGCCACCGATTACCTGCACCGATTTGCCGTCCGTGTGGCCGACCGGCCCCTCGTGTTCGCCGCCTGCGACTCCGCCTACACCGCGGCATTCGACCTCGCCGCCGCGGGCAGTCGCGTGCAGGCGATCGTCGACATCCGCAGCGCGGTGTCCGCCGACCTGCGCGCCGAGGCCGACCGACTCGGTATCCCGGTGCTCACCGGCACCACGGTCCTCGCCGCCTCCCCCGCCCCGTCCCCCGCCGGCGACGCCCCTCCCGCTGGCGACGCGCCCCCCGCTGGTCGAGCTTGTCGAGACCACCACCCCGCCGTCACAGGCGCGACGCTCAGCGACGGCCGCCACGTCGAATGCGACTCGATCCTGGTCAGCGGTGGCTGGAATCCGGCGGTCCACCTCTACAGCCAGCTGCGCGGCCCCATCGCCTTCGACGCCGACGCGTCGGCGTTCCTCCCGGCGGGCTCGGTCGACGGGGTCGAGATTGTCGGGGCCGCAGCCGGACTGGTGCACGAGGGCGCCTGCCTGACCGACGGTCGACGCGGCGGGCTCAACGCGCTCCGCTCGCTCGGCGTACCGGCGCCCGAACTGCGCGCGGTGCCGCGCGTGGTCGACCGCACCCAGGCCGCACCCGCCACCTGCTGGTATGTACCCGACGCCGACGCAACCGAGTCGTTCGTCGACCTCCAGCGCGACGCCACGGTCGCCGCCATCGCCCGCGCCCTCGGTGCCGGCATGCGTTCGGTGGAGCACGTCAAGCGGTACACCACGATCGGCACCGGGCACGACCAGGGAAAGACCTCGGGCATCGTGGCGTCCGGGATCGTCGCCAACATGCTCGGCATCGATCTCGACGACGCCGGGGTCACCACGTTCCGTCCGCCCTACACACCGGTGTCGTTTGCCGCGCTCGCCGGCCGCAACCGCGGCGACCTCTACGACCCCATTCGCCGCACGCCGCTGCACCACTGGCACGTGGAGCACGGCGCGGTGTTCGAAGACGTCGGCCAGTGGAAGCGTCCACGGCACTATCCGCGACCCGGCGAGGACATGCGCGACGCCGTACTGCGCGAATGCACCGCGGTGCGACGCGGGGTCGGCATCCTCGATGGCTCCACCCTCGGGGTCATCGACGTGGCCGGTGCCGACGCGCCCGCCTTTCTCGACATGCTCTACACCAACCTCATGAGCACACTTGCCGTGGGCAAGGTGCGCTACGGCGTGATGTGCGGGCCGGACGGCATGGTGCTCGACGACGGCACGGTGATGCGGATCGCCGACGACCGCTACACCGTCTACACCACCACCGGAAACGCTGCGGCCGTGCTCGATTGGATGGAGGAGTGGCATCAGACCGAGTGGCCGCATCTGACGGTGTTCCTCACCTCGCTCACCGACCACACGTCGACCTTTCCGGTGGTCGGCCCTCGGTCACGCGAGGTGATCGCCAAGGTATTCGGCCATCTCGACGTGGGTAACGACGCCTTCGGGTTCATGGAGTGGCGTGACACCACGTTCGCCGACGCGGTTCCGGTGCGGATCGGCCGAGTCAGCTTCTCCGGCGAACTGGCGTACGAAGTGAACGTCGCCGCCGGCTACGCCGAAACCGTTTGGTGTGCACTGGTATCGGCGGGTGATGAGTTCGGCATCACCCCGTACGGTACCGAGGCCATGCACGTGCTGCGCGCCGAGAAGGGCTACCCGATCATCGGGCAGGACACCGACGGCACGGTGACCCCACAGGATCTCGGAATGTCGTGGGTCGTGTCGAAACGCAAACCCGACTTCCTGGGTAAGCGATCATTCGCTCGCGCAGCCGATCTCACCGAGAGCCGAAAGCAGCTCGTCGGGCTCCTGCCGGTCGACGGCCGGACCCGGCTTCCCGAAGGCGCACAGATCGTCGCCCGCACACCCGACCGCACGTTGCCACCGACCCCGGTACCCATGCTCGGTCACGTCACCTCCAGCTACCTCAGTGCCGAACTGGGCCGCACGTTCGCGCTGGCGCTCGTCAAGGGCGGTCGCGATCGGATCGGCGACATTCTCGACGTCCCCGTCGGCGACACCCTGTGCGAGGTCGAGGTCACCGCACCGTTGTTCGTCGATCCGGAAGGAGACCGCCGCGATGGCTGACACCCTCTCGCCCCGAACCACGTTATCGGACATGGCAGCCCGCATGTCCGACCTCGCTCCGCAGGTGGGGCTGATCGAGACACCCGCACTGGCCCAGGTGGTGGTTCGCACCGCCGAACCCGGCACGGTCGCCGCACTCGGGTTGCCCCCGGTGTGCGCGCTCCGACGCACCCGAGGACGCACGGCCATCTGGCTCGGACCCGACGAGTGGCTGCTGACCGCCACCGACCACACCGGTCCGCAACTTCTCCACGACATCGAATCCCGCTGCACCGGGAGCAGTTACGCCCTCGATGTCTCCGGACAGCGCACCCGGTTGGAGCTCACCGGCCCCCATGCCGCCACCATCCTCGGGCACGGCTGCGCCATCGACCTGTCCCCGCAGGCCTTCGGCTCCGACAGGGCGGTCAGCACGCTTCTCGCCGAGGCCGGTGTGCTCCTGCACCGATTGCACGAATCCTCCGACAGCACAGACGGGTTCGCCATTCTGGTGCGCAGTTCGTTCGCTCACTACCTCGCCGAGTGGCTCATCGACGCGGCCACCGAGTACACCCACACCGCAGAGGACCTCCCATGACCCACCCCAAAGTCGTCATCGTCGGCGCCGGCATCGTCGGTTCCTCGCTGGCGGACGAACTCACCGCCCGCGGCTGCACGGACGTCACCGTCCTCGACCGCGGACCGCTGTTCGCCACCGGTGGTTCCACCTCGCACGCACCGGGACTCGTGTTCGCCACCAACCCGTCGAGGACGATGACCGAACTCGCCACCTACACCATCGAGAAGTTCTCGTCGCTCGAGCATCCCGACGGCTGGTGCTTCAATCCGGTCGGCGGCCTGGAGGTGGCCACCACCGAGCAGCGCTGGGATGACCTGCACCGCAAGGCGGGATGGGCCGCCTCCCGCGGTGTGAACCACGAACTCCTCTTACCGGCCGAATGTGCCGCGCTGTACCCGATCCTCGATCCGGACTGCCTCGTCGGAGGCCTGCACACCCCGGACGACGGACTGGCCAAGGCGCTGCGCGCCGTGGAAGCCCAGGCCCGCAGAGCCATGTCACGGGGAGCCGTGTTCCGGCCACACACCGATGTTGTCGATGTCGTCGAATCGGGTGGCCGGGTCAGCGGCGTCCGCACCTCCACCGGCATCGTCGACGCCGACATCGTGGTGTGCTGCACCGGTTTCTGGGGCCGCGAGTTCGGTCGGCGCGTGGGCCTGACCATCCCGCTGGTACCGATGGCCCACCAGTACGCCATCACCACCCCGCTCGAGTCCCGTACCGGTATCAACTCCCCGCTCTCCGAGGCGTCGTTGCCCATCCTGCGCCACCAGGATCACGACCTCTACTACCGCGAGCACGGTGACCGCATCGGCATCGGCTACTACGGACACCGTCCGATGCCCGCGGACGTCTCCGCACTCGATCCCACCGTCTCCGCCCTTGCGATGCCGTCCAAACTCACGTTCACACCCGAGGACTTCGACGAGGCGTGGGCCCAAACCACCACGCTTCTACCCGAACTCGGCAACGGGAAGGTCGAAGAGGGGTTCAACGGCATCTTCTCCTTCACCCCCGACGGCCACTCCATCATGGGTGAACACCGGGAACTGCCCGGCTTTTGGGTCGCCGAAGCGGTGTGGGTGACGCATTCGGCCGGCGTGGCGCGCACCATGGCCGAGTGGATCATCGACGGCACCCCGGGCGTCGACGTGCACGAGACCGATCTCTACCGCTTCGAGGACGCCGCCCTCACCGACGACTTCATCCTCACCACCAGCTCGCAGTCGTTCGTCGAGGTCTACGACATCATCCACCCGCATGACCAGCGACGGGCGCCGCGCGAACTGCGTACCAGTCCGTTTCACGACCGTGCGGCCGCCGCGGGCGCCGTCTTCTGGGAGGCCGGGCTCTGGGAACGGCCCGCGTGGTTCGAATCGAATGCCGCCGTCCTCGACGAGCTGCTCGCCGACGGTCTGTCGATTCCCGAGCGAGACTCGTGGTCGGCGCGGCACTGGTCGCCGATCGCGGTGGCCGAGGCCGTCTGGACGCGCCGGAACGTCGCCATGTACGACATGACGCCGCTGACCCGCTTCGAACTGGCCGGACCGGGTGCACTCGAACTGCTGCAGCACCTCACCACCAACAACCTCGACAAGTCGGTGGGATCGGTGACCTACACACTGATACTCGACGAAAAGGGCGGTGTTCGTTCCGATCTCACCATCGCCCGCCTTGCTGACGACGTGTTCCAGATCGGCGCCAACGGGCCGGTCGACTTCGACTGGATCGCAAGGCATCTCGGCACCGCGTCGGCACCGGTCACGCTTCGCGACATCACCGGCGCCACCTGCTGCGTCGGATTGTGGGGTCCGCTCGCACGAAAGGTTTTGGCGCCGCTCACGCCCGCCGACCTCACCAACAACGGACTCAAGTACTTCCGTAGCCTGTCCACCACCGTCGGATCCATCCCGGTCACCCTGATGCGGGTCTCCTACGTCGGTGAACTCGGTTGGGAGATCTACACCAGCGCCGACCACGGACGCGCCCTGTGGGATCTGCTCGCCGCCGCGGGCGCCGAACACCGCATCATTCCCGCGGGCCGGATCGCGTTCAACAGTCTGCGCATCGAAAAGGGGTACCGTTCGGCGGGCGTCGACATGACCACCGAACATACCCCCGACGCCGCCGGACTCGGTTTCGCCGTCCGCATGAACAAGGCCGAGTTCATCGGCAAGGATGCGCTGTCGGACCGGGAGAACCCGATGACGCTGCGCACCCTCCGCTTCACCGACCCGGCGGCCGTGGTTCTCGGCAAGGAACCGGTGTGCATCGACGGCGAGGTGGCCGGCTACGTCACCAGCGCCGGGTGGTCGCCGACCGTCGGCGCCTGCCTGGCCTACGCGTGGCTACCCGCCGACACCACCGTCGGCACCTCTGTTTCGGTCGACTACCTGCGGTTTTCGTACGATGCCGAGATCGTCGCCGATCCCGTCGTCGATCCCGACATGAGTCGTATCCGCGGTTGAACCCCCCGAACCGGTGCACAGCGGCCAAGCGGTTCGGGGATACTGCAATGACGTCCACAAGCTGTAAGAGGTGAAACCGATGAGCATTTCCGCATCAGATCGCCTGCGTCCGAGGCTCGACCCCGTCGTCTTCGGGGTCACCGCGGCGCTGGTGATCGCCTTCCTGGTCTGGGGTCTGGTGGCGCCCGACAACCTCTCCTCCGTCGGCAGCACCGTGCTGAATTGGATCACCGGAAATCTGGGCTGGCTGTTCATCCTGTCGGCAACGGGATTCGTGATCTTCGCGATCTTCCTGGCCATCAGCAAGTACGGGCGCATTCCGCTGGGCAAGGACGGTGAGGCGCCGGAATATCGCACGGTCAGCTGGATCGCCATGATGTTCAGCGCCGGCATGGGTATCGGACTGATGTTCTTCGGCTCCTACGAGCCGCTGTTCCACTATGTCGAGGCACCACCGGGAATGTCCGCCCACGACGTGCAGGCGGCCATGGCCACCACCATGTTCCACTGGGGATTTCATCCCTGGGCGATGTATGCCGTGGTGGGTCTCGCCATCGCCTACAGCACCTACCGGCTGGGCCGCAATCAGCTGATGAGTTCGGTATTCGAACCGCTCCTGGGCAGCTCGGCGCACGGTGCGGGCGGCAAGGTGATCGACATCCTCGCGATCTTCGCCACCCTGTTCGGCACCGTGGCCTCGCTGGGACTCGGTGCGCTGCAGATCGGTTCGGGTCTCAACAAGGTGGGCTGGGTCAACAATCCGGGCACCCTGTTGCTCGTCGCGATCATCGCGATCCTCACCGCCGCGTTCGTCGCGTCGGCGGTGTCGGGAATCGCCAAGGGAATCCAGTGGCTGTCCAACATCAACATGGTGCTCGCGCTCATCCTGGCAGTGTTCGTCTTCGTGGTCGGCCCCACCGTGTTCATCCTCAACCTGCTGCCCACCACCCTCGGTGCGTACGCCAACGACGTCACCTCGTTCTCGGCACGCTCGTCGGCCACCGTCGACGCCGACGGTGAGAGCTGGCTGGCCGGGTGGACCATCTTCTACTGGGCGTGGTGGGTGTCGTGGACACCGTTCGTCGGCATGTTCCTGGCCAAGATCTCCAGGGGCCGCACCATCCGCGAGTTCGTGATCGGGGTGATGGTGGTGCCGACCACCGTGTCGCTGCTGTGGTTCTGCATCTTCGGCGGCACCGCGATCCGGCAGAACATGGACGGCATCCTGCCCTTCGACCCGAGTACCAGCGCCAGCGAAAGCACCCTGTTCGACGTGCTGGGGCACATGCCGTGGACGGGTGTGGCATCGGCCCTGGTGATGATCCTGGTCGCCATCTTCTTCGTCTCCGGCGCCGACTCCGCGTCGCTGGTCATGGGCACCCTGTCGCAGCGCGGTGCGCACGAACCCACACGACTGGTCACCGTGTTCTGGGGCGTGTGTACCGGCGCGGTGGCCGCGGTGCTGCTCGCCATCAGCGGCGACGACGGCCTCAACGGGATCAAGCAGATGGCCATCATCGCCGCGCTCCCGTTCGTCCTGGTGATGATCGGCATGTGCGTGTCGTTGTACCTGGATCTGCGTCGTGACCCGCTGATCGTGGCGCGCGGCAAGCTCTTCCAGCAGGTCGACCGCCACATCCGCGAGGAGGCCGTGCGCATCGAGACCGGCGAGTTCGAGGCCATCAGCCCCAACGGTGACGCCCCCACCTCCCCGGCCGGCAGGGAACGGTCCCTCGGCGGACAACAATGACCGGCTTCGAGAGCCCACTGATCGGCGCGGCTCACCTCTACGTCGACGGCCGGTGGCGCACCGCCTCCGACGACGGTCGTCGTGAACTGATCAATCCGGCGACCGGTGAGGTCCTCACCACCGTCGACGAGGCGACTCCGCACGATGCCACGGCCGCGGTGGCCGCGGCCCGCGCGACTTTCGACGACGGGGCGTGGCCGGCCACCCCGGTTGCCGAACGTGCGGCGCTGTTGTGCCGGATCGCCGATCTGCTGGTGCGCGACAAGGAGGAGTTGTCCCGGATCGAAACCCTCGACACCGGGAAGACGTTGGCGGAGAGCGAGATCGACATCGACGACGTGGAGTCGGTGTTCCGGTACTACGCCGCGCAGATCGAAACCTCCGCCGATCGGGTCGTCGATGTCGGCAACCCGGCGGTCATCAGCCGCGTGGTGCGGGAGCCGATCGGCGTATGCGTTCTGATCGCGCCGTGGAACTATCCGCTGCTGCAGATGTCGTGGAAGATCGCTCCGGCACTCGCCGCCGGGTGCACCATGGTGGCCAAGCCCAGCGAGGTGACCCCGCTGTCGACCATCGCGTTCGTCCGGTTGTGCGAGGAGGCCGGTGTGCCGCCCGGCGTGCTCAACCTGGTGCAGGGATCGGGTGCGTCGCTCGGCGCCGCCCTCACCGACACCCCGGAGGTCGACTTCATCTCGTTCACCGGCGGATTGGCCACCGGCACCATCATTTCCCGCACCGCCGCCGCCCACGTCACCAAGGTGGCCGTCGAACTCGGCGGCAAGAACCCGCACATCGTATTTCCCGACGCCGATTGGGAGTCGTCGGTCGATCAGGTGCTCACCGGCGTCTTCCTGCACTCCGGTCAGGTGTGCTCGTCGGGGACGCGACTCATCGTGCACTCCTCGATCGCCGACCGTTTCGTCGACGCCCTGGTGGAGCGTGCCGGGAAGATCGTGATGGGCGATGGTCTCGACTCGGCCAGCAAGACCGGCCCGCTGGTGTCGCAGGCCCAGCTGGACAAGATGCACCACTACGTGAAGATCGCGCTCGACGAAGGTGCCGTACTCCGCTGCGGCGGAGACCGTCCCGATCGCCCCCACCTGCATCCGGGTGGCTACTACTTCGCACCGACCATCTTCGACCGGTGCGACGCGACGATGCAGGTCGTGCAGGACGAGACGTTCGGCCCGATCCTCACCGTCGAACGATTCGACACCGAGGATCAAGCCCTCGCCCTGGGCAACGACACCTCTTACGGCCTGGCCGCCGCCGTGCGCACGTCCGACGCTGCGCTCGGCGAACGAATGGTCCGCGGCCTGCGGCACGGCACGGTGTGGCTCAACGACTTCGGCTACTACACGCCCGCCGCAGAGTGGGGCGGATTCGGCAAGTCCGGCAACGGTCGCGAACTCGGACCGACCGGTCTCGCGGAATACCAGGAAACCAAACACATCTGGCACAACACCGCGCCGTCGTCGTCGCAGTGGTTCACCACCGACTGACCACGAGAAGAGGAACGATGGCCACCGACCCGACTCCGAGGGCTTCCGCCGAGACCGACGGTCTCGAAGACTTCGGATACAAGCAGTCCCTCGACCGCAGCATCGGCAAGTTCGCCAGCTTCGCCGCGGGCGTCAGCTACATCTCCATCCTGACCGGCACCTTTCAGCTGTTCTACTTCGGATTCGGCACCGCCGGACCGGCCTACCTGTGGTCGTGGCCGATGGTGTTCGTCGGACAGCTCTGCGTCGCACTGTGTTTCATGGAACTCGCCGCGAAGTACCCGGTGGCCGGTTCGGTCTACAACTGGGCCAAACGACTCGGCACACAACTCGTCGGCTGGTCGGCGGGCTGGCTGATGCTCACCGCATCGATCGTCACCCTCTCGGCGGTGGTGCTGGCGCTGCAGCTCAACCTGCCACGACTGTGGAGCGGTTTCCAGATCTACGGCGACATCAACGATCCCACCGATTACGCTGTCAACGCCGTCATCCTGGGTGCGATCCTGGTGGCCATCACCACCGCCATCAACGCGTGGAGCGTGCGGCTGATGGCGCTGATCAACAGCGTCGGAGTGTTCGTGGAACTCATCGCCGCGGTGCTGATCGCGATCATCCTTGCCTTCAACATCACCCGTGGCCCGCAGGTGTTCTTCTCCACCAACGGTTATGGGGCCGGCGAGAGCGGCGGCTACCTCGGCGCCTTCCTCATCGCCTCCCTCGCATCGGGCTATGTGATGTACGGCTTCGACACCGCCAGCTCACTCGGTGAGGAGACCGTCGAACCCCGACGCACCGCTCCCAAGGCCATCCTGCGCGCCATCCTCGCCTCGTTCGTGATCGGCGGAGCCATTCTCGTATTCGCGATCATGGCAGCGCCCAACCTCGACGATCCCAAACTCGGCCAGCCCGACGGCAGCCTGCAGTACATCGTGGAGAGTGTGATGTGGGGGCCCGCGAGCAAGGTGTTCCTCGTCGCGATCGTGGTGGCGGTGTTCGTGTGTTCGCTCGCGGTGCACACCGCCGCCATCCGGCTGATGTTCGCGATGGCCCGCGACAACGCGCTGCCGTTCGGCGAGCACCTCGCCAAAGTTGACACCAAACGGCAGACCCCGGTGATCCCCGCATTCGTCATCGGCATCCTCGCTGTGCTGATCCTGGTGATCAACATCGACCAGCCGAAGATCTTCACCGTGCTCACGTCGATCGCGATCATCATGATCTATCTGGCCTACCTGATGGTCACAGCACCGATGCTGCTCAAGCGATTCCGCGGCCAATGGCCGCCCGCCGACCTCGCCCCCGGCGGCTACTTCACCATGGGCCGATGGGGAACGTTCGTCAACGTCGTCGCGGTGGTCTGGGGAATCGCGATGGCGCTCAACCTCGCCTGGCCGCGCGCCGCCGTCTACGGCACTCCCTGGTACAACACGTGGGGCGCGTTCGTGTACATCGGCGTGATCCTCGGACTCGGCCTGCTCTGGTATTTCACCGTGGGACGCCGCAACATCGGGACACTCGCCTCTCACGCGCACGCACCGTCGCCGGCGGACACACTGGGCGGGGGACTCTGACGTGGCCGCCTACGACTACGTCATCGCCGGTGGCGGCACCGCCGGATGTGTTCTGGCGGCGCGACTGTCGGAAGACCCGGACACCACGGTGTGCCTGGTGGAGGCCGGGCCGTCCGACGTCGACGACCCCGCCATCCTGGTGCTCGCCGACTGGATGCACCTGCTCGACTCCGGCTACGACTGGGATTACCCGGTGGAGCCACAGGAGCACGGCAACAGCTTCCTGCGTCACGCCCGAGCGAAGGTGCTCGGCGGCTGCTCCTCACACAACTCGTGCATCGCGTTCTGGCCGCTGGCACAAGGCCTGCGGGACTGGGAGGCCGCCGGCGCCACCGGATGGGGACCCGAGGGGGTGCTTCCGTACGTCGCTCGGGTGGAGAACAACGTCGCCGACGGCACCTATCAGGGCTATCCCCACGGGCACGACGGTCCGGTGCGCCTAAGGGATGTGCCTCCCGATGATCCTTGTGGCCGTGCGGTTCTCGACTCCGCTGCCACGGTCGGTCTGCCCACGGTGCAGTTCAACCGCGGCGATTGGCACCTCAACGCCGCCGGCTGGCTGCAGATCAACGCCAACGAGGCGGGCGAACGGATGTCCTCGTCGCACGCCTACCTGCATCCGCTCCTGGGATCGCGACCCAATCTGACCGTCCTCACCGACAGCTGGATCAGCGAGATCCTCATCGACGACGACCTGCGCGCGACCGGGGTGCGCTTCCTGCGACCCGACCTCACCGGCTACGACACCGTGACCGCACGACGCGAGGTGATCGTCACCGCCGGCGCCATCGACACCCCGAAACTGTTGATGCTCAGCGGCATCGGTCCCGCCGATCACCTGCGTGAGGTGGGGATTGAGGTGCGTGTCGACGCGCCCGGCGTCGGCGCCAACCTCGACGATCACGTCGAGGGGCTGGTGTTCTGGGAGGCGTCACGGCCGATGGTCACCGAGTCGACCCAGTGGTGGGAGATCGGCCTGTTCGCCACCACCCGCGACGGACTCGATCACTCCGACCTGATGATGCATTACGGCAGCGTGCCGTTCGACATGAACACGATGCGCTGGGGCTATCCGACCACCGAGAACGGGTTCTGCCTGACACCCAATGTGACGCAGGGTCTCTCACGCGGCACCGTCCGGCTCCGGTCTCGTGACTTCCGCGACCGCCCCAAGGTGGATCCGCGGTACTTCACCGACGCCGACGGCCACGACGAGCAGGTGATGCTCGCCGGCATCAAACTTGCGCGAGAGATCGGCGCGCAGGCCCCGCTCACCGACTGGGTGGCGCGCGAACTGGCCCCCGGACCGGACGCGGTCACCGATCACGAACTGATCGACTACATCCACAAGACGCACAACACCGTCTACCACCCGGCCGCCACCGCGAAGATGGGGGCCGTCTCCGACCCCATGGCGGTCCTCGATCCCTCGCTGCGTGTGAAGGGCGTGAAGGGATTACGCGTGGTGGACGCGTCCGCGATGCCCAAGCTGCCGGTGATCAATCCGAACATCACGGTGATGACCATGGCCGAGAAACTCGCGGACATGATGAGGTCGGGTCACTGATGCCGAGTACGGTGACGGGCACGATGACCGACATTCCAGAACCGGAGAAATCCGCTGGCACCGCAGTGCAGTCCGTCGATCGCGCGCTGCAGATCATGGAGCTCATCGCCGAGACCGGCAGTGCCGGGATCACCGACATGTCGGTGCGGCTCGGCGTGCACAAGTCGACCGTCTCCCGCATTGTCGCCTCCCTCGAAGCGCGTGGATTCGTCGAGCAGATTCCCGGTGGCCGGCAGTACCGGATCGGTTTCACCATCGTCCGTCTCGCCGGATCGACTACGGCAACAATGGATCTCACCAAGCTCGGCCAGGACATCTGCACCGCGTTGGCCGAGGAGACCGGGGAGACCACCAATCTCGCGGTGCTCAGCGGCGCCGAGGCGATCAACGTGGTCGAGGCGTTGGGTCCGTCGAGCGTCGCACTGCAGACGTGGGTCGGTCAGGCCTCGCCGGCGCATGCCACGTCGTCGGGGAAGGTTCTGCTGGCCGGGCTGACGGAACCGGCGTTGCGCGCAATGTATAGCGATGGACTGAAGCGGTACACCGATCACACCATCACCGATCTCGACGAGTTGGTGGCCGACGTCGCACTGACCGCCGAACGAGGCTGGGCCGTCGCCGACGAAGAACTCGAGGTGGGCCTGGTGGCGATCGCCGCACCCGTGCGCGATCACACCAAGGGTGTCATCTCCGCGCTCAGCATCTCCGGCCCGCGCTACCGCCTCGACCCCGCCCACGCCCCCGATATCGCCCCCGCCGTGGTCGCTGCCGCCGACCAACTCAGCCGCCGCTTCGGCTACCGCCCCTGACGTCCCCCCGCTGGTTGAGCTGCCACCCGCTGGTTGAGCCCGCCACCCGCTGGTTGAGCTGCCACCCGCTGGTTGAGCCTGTCGAAACCACCCCGCTGGTTGAGCTGCCACCCGCTGGTTGAGCCTGTCGAAACCACCCCGCTGGCTGAGCCCGCCACCCCGCTGGTTGAGCCTGTCGAAACCACCCCGCTGGTTGAGTCCGCCACTCCGCTGGTTGAGCCTGTCGAAACCACCCCGCCGGTTGAGCTGTGATTACGCTGGTTGAGCTTGTCGAAACCACCCCGCTGGTTGAGCTGCCACCCGCTGGTTGAGCCTGTCGAAACCACCCCGCCGGCTGAGCCGTCACCCCGCTGGTTGAGCTTGTCGAAACCACCTAATGGGCACGATCAACGCGATTCCGGGCACGCTCGACGTCGATCTGAGACGCTGCACACCTCACGGCAGCAGTGCGCGCACCGCGTCGATCGTGTCCGCCTCGGCAGCCGTCTTGTCCGGACGGTAGCGCAGCACCCGCGCGAACCGCAGCGCCACACCGCCGGGATAGCGCGAACTGCGTTGCACCCCATCGAGTTCGATCTCCACGACGATCTCGGGCCGCAGGAACACCGCGTACTCCGACCGCGACACCTCGTGCCGCGGAAACTCTTCGGTCTGCCACCGCAGCAACTCGTCGGTCAGCCCTTTGAACGTCTTGCCGACCATCACCGGCGGACCCCCGTCGGGGTCGCGGGCGCCGAGGTGCAGATTCGACAGGAATCCGGTCCGTCGCCCCGACCCCCACTCCGCACCGATCACCACGAGGTCGACGGTGTGCACCGGCTTCACCTTCTGCCACGCCTTGCCCCGACGCCCGGCGGCATAAACGCCCTGCAGCGATTTCACCATCACCCCCTCGTGCCCGTGGGAGATCGCTGCGTCGAACTGCGCCTGCGCCTGTGCCGCATCGGGATTGAGGATCGACGGGATACGCAGCCCGGGGGCGACAACGTCGAGTGCGTCGAGCCGCTCGGCCAGTGGCCGGTCGATGAGGTCGGTGCCGTCGAGGTGCAGGCAGTCGAAGAAGAACGGCTGCAACAGCCGTGGCTCGACACTGGAATCGGTCGCCGACCCGAACCGGCTCATCGTTTCCTGGAAGGGTCGCGGCCGACCGTCGTCGTGCAGGGTCAGCGTCTCTCCGTCGAGAATCACCGAGCGGCACGGCAATCCGAGAGCAACCTCCACCAGGTCGGGTACTCGGTCGGTGACCTCGCGCAATGTGCGGGTGAACACAGCCACGTCGTCGCCGTCGCGGTGCACCTGAATGCGCGCTCCGTCGAGTTTGTAGTCCACCACCAGATCCGGCCCCAATGTCGTGAGCGCGGAGCCCAAGTCGTCTGCCGGGGTGGCCAGCATCGGCGCCACCGCTCGCCCCACTTGCAATGTCACCGCACGCAACGCGGCCGATCCGCCGTGGGTGGCCAGCACCGCCGTCTCCGACAACGACCCCGTGAGCATGTGCGCCCGCCGCACCAGGTCGAGGGGCTGGCCGGTCGCGGCGGCGATGGCGTCGACCATCAGCCCCACCAGCGCCCCCTGCCGCAGTTCGCCGGTCAGCAGCCGACGCAGAAAGTTCTGCTCGGCCACCGTGGCCCGCCCGAACAGCGACGCCAGGATGTCCCTACGCATCCCCGCCGATCCGGCACCACCGAGCCCGGCCAGCGCGGTGAAGTCGGCGTCCACCTCGCCGACGTCGAGCAGTGATTCGCCGGCGCCCGCCACGTCGAGTGACATCAGCGACCGCCAGCCGATACCGAGTCGCCCCTGCGGGATCTCACCGGAGAGCCAGGCAACCAGGATCGGGATCTCGTCGGCGGACGCCGCCGCCAGCAGGCTTACCAGCTCCGCGGTTTTCGCTTTGCGGGAACGGGTTTCGGCAATCGCCGCGGACGTCGACACCACCTCGGCGAGCTTCATGGCGCACCGTCGGGCCGTGCCGCGCCCCGCCCCGACGTGGCATCGGGGAAGGCTGCCTCGTAAGCCCGTACCGCCGCTCCGACGGTCGGGAACACGTGGTCGGGGTTGAGGTCGGCCAACACGCCCTCGGTGAGCAGCGTGCCCTGCAGTTCCGGATCGACACCGGCCAGAACGAAATGCGCGTTGCGCGAGTGGACAAAGGTGATCAGCCGGACCAGCGTCGCCGACGCCGAGTAGTCGACATCGGAGATCACCGTGCAATCGAGCACCAGCCACCGCAGCCGATGCGGAGCCTTGTCCACCAGTCCCATCACGTCGTCGGCGAACCGGCTGGCATTGGCGTAGAACAGGTCGGCGTCGTAGCGGAACACGATGAGCCCCGGCAACGATTCGGTTCCGGGTTCGGCAGGCTGATACCGGCGATTGCGGCCGTGGTCGGACACCCCAACCACGAACCGGCGCGGCTGGTACTGGCGCCGGATGATGGCCAGCAGCGAGACGGCCATCGCGGTCAGAATGCCCGTCTGCACACCGAAGACCACCACCACGACAGCCGTGAACACGGCCACCGCGAACTCTTCTTTGCGCACCTGCCACATTCGGCGGAAGGCGTGCACATCGATGAGGTCGACGGCCACCAGGAACACCACCGCCGACAACACCGCGTCGGGCAGATTGGCCAGTGCACCGTCGAGAAAC
The DNA here is from genome assembly GCF_053588635.1 of Gordonia sp. NPDC003425. Taxonomy (NCBI): domain Bacteria; kingdom Bacillati; phylum Actinomycetota; class Actinomycetes; order Mycobacteriales; family Gordoniaceae; genus Gordonia; species Gordonia sp. NPDC003425. Next base: position 78,905 of record NZ_JBSFQI010000017.1, read on the forward strand.
ACGACCACCACAAACGTGATCGCGGCCATGGTGAGATTGGCGACCTGTGTGCGACCGTGTTCCGCGTCGAGGAGTTGGGTCTTGGTGGGACTGCCGTTCACGACGAAGGTGGAGGAGAACCCCGCCACGATGTTCGACGCGGATAGTCCGACGATGTCCCGGTTGACGTCGGCGATCTCGCCGTGCTTCTGAGCGAAACTGCGTGCGGTGGCGGCACTCTGGGCCAGGATCACGATGGCACAGCCGATGGCCACGGTCGCGGCCTTCGGGATGTCGGTCCAGGTGACACCGTCCGGAACGCCGAACTGCGGCAGGCCGCCGTGCACCTCCCCGACCACCGGGAGATCGTCGGCCCACCCGAAGATGCCGACCACCGCGATCGACCCGATCACCACCAGAATGGGCATCGGTAACCGGGGCACCAGGATTCGCGACGCGATCAGCGCCACCAAAGTGACGATGGCGAACGTGACAGCGGCCCAATCGATCCGGTCGATCTCGGAGATCACGTGGGCCCACCGCTGCCAGATCCGGCCGTCGCTGCCGGAGATGCCCAACATGCCGGGTATCTGCCCGGTGAGCACCACGATGCCGGTTCCGGTGAGAAAGCCGGTGAGCACGGCCGTCGACAAGAAGTCGCCGAGAAACCCCAGGCGCAGCAGACGGGCAACGGCCAGCAGCCCTCCGGTGACCACCGCGATCAGCGCGGCCCAACCCAACCACTGCGGTGAATTCGGCTGTAGCCCACCCACTCCGAGACCCGCGATACCCGAGGCCAGGAGGGCGGCGGTGGCCGAGTCGGCTCCCACCACCATCATGCGTGCCGCGCCGACCACCGCGAACACCACGACGGGCAGGATCAGCGTGTACAGGCCCGCGGACACCGGAACGTGCGCGATGGTGCTGTAGCCCATCGATTCCGGGATCGCGACGGCCGCGAGTGTGCCGCCCGCGAGGACATCGGTACGCAACCAACTGCGTTGATATCCGGAGAATGCCGGCGGGACCAGCCGGCTCACCCACGACGAGGCGGTCACCGACCCGAGGTTACCCGGCCTGGATCGGCGACCACCACAGTTGATGGCCCCGCGTGGTCAACTGCCCCGCTTGATCCACTCCTCCAGATGCGGCGCCTCGTCGGCGACGGTGGTGCCTTCTCCGTGACCGGTGTACACCTTGGTCTCCGGGTCGAGGGTGAAGATCTTCTCGCGGATCGACTCGATGATGGTCGGGAAACTCGAGAAGGAGCGCCCGGTGGCGCCGGGACCACCGTGGAACAACGTGTCACCGCTGAACAGCACGCCCAGTTCCGGCGCGTAGATCACCGACGAGCCCGGCGAGTGGCCGGGCGTGTTGATGACGGTCAGGGTGGTACCGGCGACGTCGATCTGCTCACCGTCCTCGAGGTCACCGTGCGCCACGTCGGGATGGGTGTCGCGCCACAGCATGTCGTCGCCCGGATGCAGCAGGATCGGGGCGCCGGTCTGCGCCGACAACTCCGGTGCCACGGTGATGTGGTCGTTGTGTCCGTGGGTCAGCACGATGGCCTTGACGGTCCGGTCGCCGACGGCGTCGAGGATCGGTGCGGCCGAATGCGCGGCGTCGATGATGACCACCTCGTTCTCGTCGCCGACGATCCAGATGTTGTTGTCGACGTCCCAGGTGCCGCCGTCGAGCGAGAAGGTGCCGGAGGTGACGACGTTGTCGATGCGGGTGGTCATCGGTTGATCTCCACCACCGAGCGCAGCACCTTGCCGGACTTCATCGCGTCGAACGCGGCTTCGACGTCGTCGAGTCCCACGCGTTCGGAGACGAACTTGTCCAGCGGCAGGCGACCCTGTTCGTACAGGTCGATGAGCGTGGGGAAGTCCCGTTCGGGCAGGCAGTCGCCGTACCACGACGACTTCAGCGAGCCGCCGCGGGAGAAGAAGTCCACCAGCGGCATCTCCAGCGTCATCTCCGGGGTGGGCACGCCCACCAGCACGACGGTGCCGGCCAGGTCGCGGGCGTAGAACGCCTGCTTCCAGGTCTCCGGGCGGCCGACTGCGTCCACCACCACGTCCACCCCGAATCCATCGGTGAGGTCCTGCACGGCGGTCACGACGTCGTCCACCTCGGCGCCGTTGATGGTGTGGGTGGCGCCGAGTTCGGTGGCCCAGGACAGTTTCGCCGGGTCTCGGTCGATGGCGATGATCGTGGTGGCGCCGGCCAGCCGCGCGCCAGCGATCGCGGCGTCGCCGACACCGCCGCAGCCGATGACCGCCACCGAGTCGCCGCGGCCCACATTGCCGGTGTTCATCGCCGCGCCGAGGCCGGCCATCACACCGCAGCCGAGCAGTCCGGCGACGGCGGGGTCGGTGTTGGGGTTGACCTTGGTGCATTGACCCTCGTGGACGAGTGTCTTGTCGATGAACGCGCCGATGCCCAGCGCCGGGGTGAGCTCGGTGCCGTCGGTCAACGTCATCGGTTTGCTGGCGTTGTGGGTGTTGAAGCAGTACCAGGGTCGTCCGCGCTTGCAGGCCCGGCACTCGCCGCACACCGCACGCCAGTTGAGCACCACAAAGTCGCCGACCTCGACGTGGGTGACCTCGGAACCGACGGCCTCCACGGTGCCGGCGGCCTCGTGGCCGAGCAGGAACGGGTACTCGTCGTTGATGCCGCCCTCTTTGTAGGCCAGGTCGGTGTGGCAGACGCCGCATGCCGCGATGTCGACGATCACGTCGTTGGGACCCGGATCGGGTACCACCACATCAACCAGTTCGGTGGGCGCACCCTTGCTGCGGGAGATGACTCCCTTGACCGTCTGCGACATGTCCGCGTTCAACCTCTCGTGAAGGAAACCTTGTTCGTCCCACAGTCTCGTGGGATGCGACGACTCATGCATCCGTCCGAATGGATGGTTCTACCTAGCCGAAAGTACAGCCTGCCTCCCGCCGGTTGAGCTGCCCTCCGCCGGTTGAGCTGCCCTCCGCCGGTTGAGCTGCCTCCCGCTGGTTGAGCTTGTCGAAACCCCCCTCACTCCGCCGTGACGCCCGACCGCGCCGCCAGCAGCCCGGCCTCACCGCGATTGGACACGTCGAGTTTCTGCAAAATGGCTGCGACGTGGAACTTCACCGTGCTCTCGCTGACCCCGAGTTCGGTGGCGATCGCCTTGTTGCGCCGACCGAGCGCCAGGTGCCCCACCACCTCGAGTTCGCGCGGATTGAGCGATGCGAGCAGATCTCGCTCGGGCCGGGTCGGGGCCGCCTCGAGCGGGATTCGGACCGACACCCGGGTACCCCAGCCGGCGATCGATTCGACGTCGAGCGATCCGTCGATCGCGCGCAGCCGCCCGGCGAGTTCCGCGGACAACGCAGCGCCGTCGACGCCGCCCTGCCCCTGATCCCGCACGTCGAGCACCAAATCGCCGTCGACGCAGTCCCACCCGATCCGCAACCGCGTCAGATCTGGTTGTGCGGCGAGCGCGACGGTCACCGCACGCACGATGGCACGCGCGGCGTGCGCGATCTCGCCGGGAACAACACGACCCGGGGTACTCGGTTCGACGTAGTCGATATCGGCGTCGAGATCGCGCAGCACCGGCTCGAGTTCGGCGCGCAGCCTACCGAACGCGGCGCTCATCGCCTCGGTGGCCAATTCACGATCGGTGTCGCCGACCGCGCGCAACCGGATCAACGCGGCCGACGCGGTCTGCCCGGCGATCGTACGGGCCGTCCGATCGTCGAGGTCGCGCGATCGCAACGTGCCCAGGATCGAGGCGAGCGTGTCCTCGTGGGTCTCGGTCAGCTGCGTGATCGTGCGTGCTCGCTCGGTCGACGCCGCACGCGATTCGGCGAGGTAGTCGGGACTCGCCTGGGCAACCTGTTGCCGGATGGAGGTGGCCACCAGCGCGAACCACGCCGCCAGCAGTACGGGCGGACCCGGCATCGTGGGTTCGCGCGCTGGGAGGACCAGCACGAGCAGTGTGTCCGACCGATCGCGGACCGCGGTGATGCGGTGCGGTTCGCCGCCGATCACCACCCGCTCCTGGATCACCTCGCCTTGCCCCACAACGTCTTTCACCGCGTCGAGCTCTCCGATGGTCACCCGTTCGACGATTCGCGGGGCACCGGCCACCTTGCGTGGGCGGCCGGTGCACTCGCGGGTGTAGATGATCAACGCGTCGTGCGGTACGCCGGGCTGCAGGAACCGGGAGAACCGCGCGGCGATCTCCGGAAGCGGACCGTCGATCACGCGACGCAGGTCGTCCCAGGGCCGCGTCAGGGCACCCGGCTCGGTCACATCCACCGTCACGGGTTTCAGTATTGCCGACCCGCCGCTCAGGTGTTGGCGATGATCACCTTGAGGGCGTGCTCGTCGGCGGCCCGAGCGAACGTGTCGTAGGCGCGTTCGAATTCGTCGAATCCGAATCGGTGCGTGATGAACTTCTCGGGTGCGATCTCGCCGCGTTCGATGTCGGCGAGCAGTTCCGGTGCGGTGGTCGCGTTGACCAGGCCGGTGGTGATCGTGAGGTTGTTGATCCAGTCGCGGTCGATGGGGAACTCGACGCTCTTGCCGTGCACGCCGACGTTGGCCAGGTGACCACCGGGCCGCAGGCTGTCGAGGGCGGTGCGGAAGGTCGGTCCGATGCCGACCGCCTCGATGGCCACGTCGACGCCGAGACCGCCGCGCGAGAGCGCCTTGATCTCGCTGGTCACGTCGTCGCCTGCGGAGACGTCGATGGTGTCGGTGGCCCCGAATTCGCGGGACTGTTCCAACCGGAACTTGTTGGCGTCGACGGCGATCACGCGTGCCGCGCCGCGTGAGCTCGCGGTCATCACCGACGCCAGCCCCACCGGTCCGACGCCGACCACCGCGACCACATCGCCCTCCTTGACCGCGCCGTACTGCACGCCGATCTCGTAGCCGGTGGGCAGGATGTCGCTGAGCATCGTGCCCTGCTCGGCGGTGACGCCGGCGGGTAGTGGGATGAGGCCGTTGTCGGCGAAGGGCACCCGCACGTATTCGGCCTGGGTTCCGTCGATGAGGTGACCGAAGATCCAGCCGATCCCGCCCACAGTCTGGCAATGCGACGGCATCCCGGCGACGCAGTATTCGCACGTACCGCATTTGGTGACGCAGGAGATGATCACGCGGTCGCCGACCTTGACCCGCGTGCAGTCGGGCCCGACCTCGGTGACCACCCCGACGCCTTCGTGCCCGAGTACCCGGCCCTCGGTGACCGCCGGGACGTCACCCTGCAGGATGTGCAGATCAGTGCCGCAGATCGTGGTGGTTTCGACCCGGACGATCGCGTCGGTCGGGTCCGCGATGACCGGGTCGGGAACGTCGTCCCAGGACTTCTTTCCGGGGCCGTGATAGACGAGCGCCTTCATGACTTGCTCCTTCCGGCCACGTCGCTGTGGCCGTTGATCCCCCGTACCGATAACCCCCCAGGGACGTCAGTCCGGTGTTCCCCGGACGTCAGCCCAGTATTCGCGGCGGTCGGCTCGTCGTGGGACGCATTCGGCGGGCCGTCGCAGATTGAGACGCGGAAACTTCCCTCCGGCCGGCTGCATGAGATCGCCGAACGGCCGGTTCAACGCGCTCAGTTCAGCGCGTCGATCAACTGCGCCTTGGTCATCGACGAATAGCCCTTGACTCCTTCGGACTTGGCGCGTGCGCGCAGTTCCCGCACCGTGGGTGCCGCGGACTTCGTGGTTTTCGCCGCCGCGGGTTTCGCCGCCGTCGGTTTCGCCGCCGCCGGTTTGGCAGCACCCTGTTTTCCGCCCCCAGGTGTGTCGCCCGAGGGTTTCGCAGAATCCGCCGGTTTCGCTGCCGCGGTCTTCGTGGCGAGCTTCGACGCCGCCGGGGCCGGCGTCGCATCCGAGCCTCCAACCCCAACCCTCTTCAGCAACTCGCGCCGAAGGGCTTCGGTTTCGGCCACCGCCTTGCCGATCTGCTTTTCGGCCGCCTTCTTCACATCGTCGAGTCCCTGCTGCAACTCGCCGACCTGCTTCTGCAATTGCTTGATCTTCTTGTTGTTGCCCATCGCCTCGTCCCTTATCGACGTCATGACGTGCTCACCCGAGCGTAGGCACATTCGGGCGTACCGTGGAGCAGAACGCCGAGTCCGGACGAAGGAGGCGCCATGCCGCAACGTGATCCCGGTCCGTCCGTGAAGGACGACGAACTGTACGAAAAGCTTCGAGACGAGGGCAATTCGAAGGAGAAATCCGCTCGCATCGCGAATGCCGCAGCAAACCAAGGCCGTTCGGCCGTTGGCCGTAAGGGCGGTGAGTCGGAGTCCTACGAGAACTGGACCGTGGACGAATTGCGTTCACGGGCAAAGGAACTCGGATTGTCCGGGTACTCGTCGATGAAGAAGGACGACCTCATCGACGCACTACGCGAACACTGACCGCGCTCACGGCAACAGCCCTGAGCGCCGGGCAACCACCACGGCCTCCATCCGGCTGGTGGCGCCGAGTTTGCGCAGCACGTCCTTCATGTAGCCCTTCACCGTCTGGGTTTCGATGCCGAGTTCGCGCGCGATCGCCGCATTCGTGCGCCCCATCGCGGCCTGCGACAGCACGTCGTGTTCACGCCGGGTGAGTTCGGCCACGGGCTCCGACGTTTCTCCGTCGAGCAGCAGATCGGTGATGCGGGAGATCTCGGCGGCCACCGTGGTGTCGTCGAGCGAGCGGGCCAGGGTTCGTAGCTGTGCGTACGCCTCGGTGAGTCGGCCGCGCAGTGCGGCGGCGTCCGGTGACGATGTGTCGGCGGACAGTTGGGTGCGGGCGGCCACCACCTGCTGCTCGATGGCGCGTGCCTCGGTGGCGAGCGCGTCGAGGGTCCGTCCGCCGATCGGATCGTCGCTGCGCAGCGCCCCGTAGAGCACGGCGACGGGTCGCCGGTCGACGATCACCGGTGCGGCAGCCATCGCGCGCAGGCCTTCGGCGGCGATGATCGTGTTGTAGCGGTGCGTGATGCGTGGGGTGCGCAGGTAGTCGTCGACCACCACAGGCCGGTTCACCGCGATCACCTTGCCGCCCAGTCCCTGGCCCACGTCGACGGCGACGCCGTCCATCGCTCCGACCGTGTCGCCGACGAAGTGACGCAGCCGCAGTCCGCCGGTGCCCTGCACGATGCCGCCGAACGCGAGCGACACCCCGGTGGCGCGCCGCAGCCGACGGAGCGCATCGACCACCGGGACGGTCAGCGATTCAGCCACGGTCACCCACCTGCCGTACCCCCTCATCGGGGGGTGGCGCACCCGTCGACGGCGCACCAACAATGTCCTCGAATATGAGCCAGCTTACTCGGAACCCTCAAGGTGGGACATGACACACAGCACTGTGACCCCCGGCGCAACGTCGATTTCAGCTCGGATGTCCGACGAGATTCGCGCTCAGCTCGACGGCTGGCTGCAGACCTTCGGCGCGCCCGACGCGAACGCCGCCACCCTGCTGGTCGACTCTCATGATCCGGAAGCGACCGCCTTCATCACCGTGGAGATGGCCGGCGATGCACTGGTCACCAACAGCGTCTCCTACGGCGAACTCGCCGCGGATTCGCGCCGCTTCGCCACCGCCCTGGCCGGGCTCGGGGTGCAGCGCGGCGACACCGTCGGGGTGCTGATGGGCAAGCGCACCGAACTGGTGGTGGCGCTGCTGGCCATCGCCCGGTTGGGCGCCGTCTACGTCCCCCTCTTCACCGCGTTCGCCACCCCGGCCATCGAGATGAGGCTGCGCGCCGGCGGCACCAGCGTCGTGGTCACCGAGCAGGGCCAGGCCGACAAACTCACCGGAATCGACGGACTCACCACGGTGGTCGCCGGCGATGATGCGGCCACACTGCCGTTCGACCGCCTCGTCGCCGACAACCCTCCGCTGGAGGAGTCAGTGGCCGTCGGTGGTGACGGCACCTTGATCCTGCTGTTCACCAGCGGTACCACCGGCGCGCCGAAGGGGGTGCCGGTTCCGGTGCGTGCGCTGGCGTCGTTCACCGCGTACATGCACTACGGGCTCGACGTGTCGCAGGATGACGTGTTCTGGAACGCCGCCGACCCGGGCTGGGCTTACGGCCTCTACTACGGCGTGCTGGGGCCGCTGGCGATCGGGCGGCCCAACGTGCTGCTGCGCGCCGGGTTCACCCCCGAGGTCACCGCCACCGTGCTGTCCCAACTCGCGGTGACCAACTTCGCCGCCGCGCCCACCGTCTACCGCGCGCTCAGCAAGAACCCCGCCGTCGACGGATTCTCGCTGCGCCGTGCGTCGTCGGCCGGCGAACCGCTCACCCCCGACGTGATCGACTGGGCGCGAGGCGCATTGGGCACCGAGGTGCGAGATCACTACGGACAGACCGAACACGGCATGTTCATCAACAATCATTGGGCCGACGGTGTGCGGGAACCGCTGATCGCCGGGTCGATGGGACAGCCCATGCCCGGGTTCGCCGCAGGCATCGTCGACGACACCGGCACGCCGGTGAGCGGACCGGATGCGCGAGGTCAGATCGCGATCGACGTGGCGGCCAGCCCGGCGATGTGGTTCACCGGGTATCTCGATGCGCCGGAGAAGACCGCCGCCCGCTTCACCGAAGACGGCAGGTGGTACCTGACCGGTGACACCGGACGGACCGACGGCCACAACTTCTACTTCACCGCGCGCGACGACGACGTGATCATCATGGCCGGCTACCGGATCGGACCGTTCGACGTGGAGAGCGTGCTGATCACGCACCCCTCGGTGGTCGACGTCGCCGTGGTCGGGCGTCCCGACCAGTTGCGTGGCGAGGTGCTCGAAGCGTTCGTGGTGGTCGCCGACGGAGTGGTCGGCGACGACGTGCTCGAGGCCGAACTGCAACAACTGGTCAAGACGGGTTTCGCGGCGCACGCCTACCCGCGGACCGTTCACTTCGTCGACGCACTGCCCAAGACGCCGAGCGGCAAGATCCAGCGATTCGTGCTGCGGCAGCGGTGATGCTGCGGGCGGTGATCGGGTGTCAGCTCTCGACCAGCCTGCGCACCGACTCGGGAATACCGTTGCCGGTGAACGTGATCGGCTCGTCGTAGGTGGTGCGCACCGGCACCACGCCCGTCCACGCATCGGAGTCCACTCCCGGTCCTCCGGTGCGCGCCTTGGCGATCCACTCGCCGTCGACGATGGGCAGCCGCAGCGCGACGGTCGCCGCCCGCTCCTTGCGGGTGATGTCCGGGGTCTCGGCAACTCGTCCGGGAATCAGCTTGTCCGACAACGCTTCCAGCGCACCCGCCGGATCGTCGACGACGGGTTCGAGCCGTCCGCGGATCACCGCGGACCGGTAGTTGGCGGAGTGGTCGAACAGTGTCTCGGCCACCACGATGCCGTCGAGTACGAACACGGTGAAGCTCACCGGCGCTCCCTCGGCCACATGCCGTAGCGCGCCCGCGCCGGTGGAGCCGTGCAGCAGCACGTCGTCGCCGACGCGGGCGAAAAGCATCGGCACCGACCACGGCCAGCCGTCGACCACCGTGGACAGCACTCCCACCTGCGCGGTGTCGAGGACGTCGTCGAGCAGAGATCGGTCACCCTGGCGGTCGGGCTTGCGGGTGAGCGCGGTGAGAACATCGGGTTCCGGGGCTGTCGGCATGACTACATGGTCGGCCGTGGGTGGAACAGCGACAAGTCGTTTTGTCCCGCGACCCTCGTGTCCCCCGATTGGGGGAGTTTCTCGCGCCGGGCGAATGAATCTGGACATTCCGGGTGGACGGTGCCCGGCACGCTCTCGATACTGAGCACGTCGTGAACGTGCTCTCGTAAATTTCTGCTACAGCTCAGCAATGAGCCCGGCTGCCGTAGGAGCTTGTGGATGTCGTACTACCCGCCCGGCCCCCCGACCGGACCCGCATATCCGTCTGCTCCCTTCCCTGCGGTTCCGCCGGAGGAACCGCACAATCGGCGCACCCTGACGCTCGTGCTCATCGCGGTTGTCGCCGTGCTGGCGTTGATCTTCGCGTCGGTGGTGGTGCTGGTGGTGCGCGGCGGCAACAGCCCGTTCAAGATCCCCGGGCTGAGCCTGTTGACGAGGGACAACCCGGGCCCCAACCCCTTCGGGCCGAATGTCGCGCTGTCCAACAAGGATCTGCCCAGCGGCATGCGACTGTCCGCTCAGGTCGGTGCGATGAATCAGGGCACGCGCGTGGTGTCGGGGACGCAGCCCGGGCTGTACGCCGGCGGCGACTCGACGTGTGACGCAGCGGGTCTGGGCAACTATCTGGGCCAGCATCCCTCGCAGGCCCGGGCGTGGGCAAGCGTGTTCGGGATCAGTACCGAATCGATTCCGTATTACCTGAACACGCTGACCCCCGTCGTGCTCACCGCCGACACGTGGGTGACCAATCACAGCTACACCGACGGCGCGGCGTACGCGTTCCAATCGGTGTTGCAGTCGGGCACCGCGGTTCTCGTCGACGGGGCCGGCGTGCCGCGGGTGCGGTGTGCGTGCGGCAATCCGCTCAGTCCGCCGGCCAACGCGCCCGTCGGCGGGTACCGGCTCAGCGGCGCGCCGTGGCCCAGGTACACCAGTCATCAGGTCACCCGCGTCGCGTACAACACGCAGAACGTGACCGTCGTCAACAACACCACCACCGTCGTCAACCAGCAGGCACCAGCCGCCGGCGCGGTGCCCGTGGAAACCGCGTTGACGCTGGTCAATCTGGGGACAGGCCAGCTGTTCGAACGACCGGTCGGCAACATCTTGAACCTCAACGGGTTACCGCCGCTCGCGACGCCGCTGCCCACACCGGCGTCGCTCAATACGCCGTTCGTCGCCAGCAGCGATAGTCAGGCCGCGGACAACGGGTTGCAGAAGGCGGGCAGTCCTGAGGTGGCGCCCGAGGTGCAGCAACTGGCCAAGACCAACGCCGATCTGCCCGAGGGGGCGCCAGAGTCGACTCCTGCGGCCGGCGCATCGGGATCGGAGCAGCCGGAGCAGCCGGGCGAGTCGACGGGGACCACGGCGCCGGGTGAGAATCCGGCGGCCGAGTCGACGAGCGTGAGTGCGCCGGTCGCCACCGACTTCTCCGGAACCGGCGATTCGGTGGGCAGCTTCTCCTTTGTCGCCGACGGTAAGTCCACGACGTGTCAGGCGCCGTCGTCGGAGTCGCCGGGTCCGGTGTCGCTGACGTGCAGCGACAACGTGGCCCGCGAGGTGTCGGCGAGCGCACTGGAACGGACGTCGGTGCTGTCGGCGACCGATCCCACGACCAAGGTGTGGACGTTGACGGTGACCGAGGTGGCCGCGTCGAAGTCGGTGACGGTCGACGTCACCTCGGCGAAGTGGCAGACACTCGAGACGTCGACGACCACCACGCAGACCACGACCCCGGAGACGACCACCGAAACGACGACTCCGGAAACAACAACGGAGACAACGACTCCCGAGACGACCACGGAGACCACAACCACCGAGACGACCACCGAGGCGCCGCTCGACACCACCACGGACACCACGACCACGCCGGTACCGTGATCGTGGTGCCGGCTGGTGGACGCGTCACCGCCGGGGGTCGGTCAGCGACGTGGGGCACCTGGTTATCGGCACGCTGAGTGGGATGGTGCCGTCGTCACGTGGTAGGCGGGCCAGCCGGGGTTGGGTCGTGACGGCGCACGGTCGGTGACGGACCGTGCTCGCGTGTGGGGGCGCGCCGAAGACCGCCAGCTCGATGGTGGCCGCGCACAGTACCGCGGCTCCCCCGATTGCGGCCGCCCTGACCGCGTAGGTCGTCGAATGTTTGAGGTAGCCCGCACTTGTACCGATCGCAGCCACAGCGCACCTCCTGTCAGTGGCGTGGGAGCTGATGTGCTCCACGCATCAACGACGATGCGCGCACCGGGGCCTGTGGAAACGCGCAGTACACCACTCGACCTGCGCCGACGGCACTACCTGGACGTCGGATCGCTACCCGTTGAGGCGGCCGGCCCACGCTGTCCACACCTTCGCGAATCGGACCAACCGGCCCGCGGATTGTTGGTTAAACTGTCCGAACGCATGCGACGGGCCGCGGCCTGATGGTGATGAGGGGGATGGTGTGACGGACTTCTTCGTGCTCCCGGGCGGGACCGTGGACCTGCCGGGCCGCGGGCCCATCGGAGGCACCCCGACCGTCACCCCCCAGAACTCCGCACCCGAGGGTGGGGTCGTGCAATTCACGAGCGCGGAATGGCAACAGCGGGCCAAGGTGGCAAGGGAGTGTGCGGAGGATTTGAGCAGAGCGCGCACCGGGATCGCCGACACACTCGCTTACAACTATTTTGGTGATGTAGATGAAGGGCGAAAATTGCACTCGCAGTTGGTGGGCGTGGTCGACACTTGGACGAACACTCTGACGGAGCAGATCAACCGACTTATCGCCTTGGCCGCGGGTTGTGATTGCGCCGACGCTGAACTCCATGATACTGATCAGGCCAGTGCGACTGACCTTCGTGCATGAACGTCTCCGGCTTCTACAATTGCTCGCCGGTGGTTGCCTTATCGGATTGGTAAGTAGCTGTTCGACCGATGGCAACCCGGTAGCCCAGTCCGGCGTTAGTGTTACGTCGACCACTCAGAGTATCCGTCAGACCGATGCGCAGGGGCGGCGGTTGCCCTTCATGACTAGATTCCCCAACAGGTGGAACATCGGCAACGACGGGACAACTTACGAACCGTGTACTGCGGTTGCACCTTCGGTTCTTGTATCTGCGGGCCTGGACCCTTCGACTGCGCAAGATGCGGCGCTAGCCGACTTCCAAACGCTTCGAGGCTGTCGGTGGCTCTACGCTGGTAGCACTTTAGGTAGCGTCTCGCAGATCGTCGCAAACGCTGAGAACCTCGACGCCTACAAACAACGCCAGTCGGACGTTCTTCGCTGGTTTCCCGATCAATCAATTAATGGTCGAAGAGTCGCGGTTGGCGCGTTCCACGCTCCCGGCATGTGCATCGCAATCGTTGCTTCCGGAAAATCTCACGTCGCTTCCACTGTGTCGCTACCGACGGACACACCGCCCATCGCCGACATCTGCGCCAAGGCCGTCGACTTCACCCGCGCCACCATCGACCAGATACCGGAGTGACAGCCAGGAGCATGCTGGCGCGCCGTTCCCGCGCACGAGTTTCCCTCTTGCATCAGGAATTACCTGCGCGGGAGGGAAATTGCTGCGCGGTAGCGCCAACTGCACATACGTGGAGGGCAGACGCCCGACGAAGGTGATTAGCAGCCTGTGGATAGTTTTCCCAGGGCCTGCCCGACGCTCACTACTGTTCACGACATGGAGAGTGGGGGAACACAAATCGAGGTCGTACCCGACGAGTTGAAGCAGTTCGCCGCTATCCTCGTGCACACATCGAACTTGCTGCGGACCGGGTTGACCACCGCCGGCAGCGACGTCGACCACCTCACAAACGGCGGATGGACGGGCGCTGCAGCAGCCTCCTATGCCCACGGGTGGGCGCAGTGCCACAAGGCAGGGACGAGCATCCTCAATGTGCTCGACAGACTAGCGAACAGCGTCGATGCAGCCGGAAACGGCTACGCACAGGGCGATTTCCGCTCGGCCGACGACCTCTCCCTACTCAAGCTGTGATGGCCGCATTCGCAGTGGATCTGGACCAGCTTGAGGGCGTGGTTGCCAGACTCGGTGCTCTGGAAACAGAGTTGGCAGAGAATCTGACGCACCTCGACGAGCGCGCCACCTTCGTTCATGCAACCGCATGGGCAAGCTCGGCAGCGGAAGCTCATGCGGAGGCCCACCGCCAGTGGGCGCTGGCGGCCAAACAATTTCATCTAGGACTCGCGGAGATGCGCGCAGCTGCCGACCGAGCCCACCGCGCATACGTCGGTGCACAGTCAGTCAACACCCGGATGCTCCGGTAAAGCGCAGTGGTGCAAACCGACTCGGCCGTGTACTACGCGGCAGGCCGCGGATGTCGTGAGATCGCGAGCAACATCAGTGCGCAGGTGGGGCTACTGCGAACCTCGTTGCTCACCTGCGGCGGCATGGGTGGCGACCATCCCAATGCATCGCAGTGGTGCGGGCAGTATGACCAGCGGGCAATCGACTTCGTCAAGAACGCCGAGAATCTCGTCAACGCACTCGAGAACCTCGGTGACGTCACGAATGTAGCCGGCTATAACTGGGCCATCGCCGACTACCGAGCGAACAGCGATCCACACAAGGGGGCTGAGCCCGTGTGCCCGGCTCGCTCACGTGGCGCAATGTATGAGGGTCCGACGCTGCACCCGCCGACTTCGGTCGGCGCTAACGGCTCTGGTTACGACACCGACATACCGAATCTGCTCGAGAAGATCGGAGTCCCGGTACCCAACGGCGACAGCGACAAACTCGCCAAGGCATCACGCGCGTGGAACGCGTTCGCGACGCACGATCACATAGCCAACGCTGGCACTGCGCTCGGGAAACTTCACGACTCCTTCACTGACCTGGAGACCGCCGACACTCCGCTACTTCAGGGGCACCTCGCGACGGTTTCGGCGGCCGCCAGCGCGCTTCGTGCCTACGCGTCTGAGATGGCCTCGCCCATCGACGATCATCACCGCGCACTCGGCGAGATGCGATCGAAGATCAAGGTCCGCTCCGACGAACTGCTCGCCGAAATCGCCAGCACGGTGATCGTCGCCGCTGTCGTCTTCGTGGGTTTGATCGTTGTGACCGGGGGTGCCGCTGCCGGCGGTGCCGCCGTTGCCGCCGAAGGGGGCGCCGCGGCAACGGCCACACTGATCGCACGCGCCGGCCTGGCCATCCGCAGCCTGATCACCACCAGTCGGCTACTGACCGTGGTCCTCGGTGCGGGGACAGCCTCGGCCGCAGCGTTCGCAAAGGCGAGCGGCCTGACACCTGCCGCATCGCTCGAGCACATCGCTATGCTCGTCGCTCAAACCGATGATGACAACGACCCCCGATACGTTCCAAGCCCGAAACACGATCCGAGCACGCCCGACCACGGACGCCGCGGTACCCCTATGGATCTCAGCGACGAGGAGGCTCAACAGGTCCTGGATGAATCGATTGCCAGTGGCCGACGAAGGTACGGGACGAGTGACGACAGGCTGTACGAGTTCAAGGATGACAACGCGGGCGGCTGGCACGGATATCCTGTCACGCCGCAGGAGATACCGAACAGTGTGTTGAAGAAGATGATGGAGGATGGGTTGATTACGAAACGCCAGTATCGAAAGTGGTTGCATTGATGGATTCCGTCCCAGAGACTGTCCGCCTCCGACTCGAGGTCCGCGGCCCTCGCCACCGCGGTCCGGCGTCATTCTTGGACTGGTTCGAGGACGTTTCCCTTGTGGCGACGGTACTTGAGACAGGCGTGGAGAAGGTCCTCTTTTGTGCCGATCTGGAGCTCGGACCACTCCACCAGTGGCTCTCCGACAACGAGCAGTCGATCCGTCACGATCCGCCCGTACTGCCTCAGCGTCGAGGCGAGACCATCGGCCTTACCCTCCTGCGAGCCAAACAGTTCTTCCGAGCCGACTTGTCAGATGAGATCATCGATCTCATCGTGATGCCGATATCGAACTACGATGAATCACATCGTATTTCGACAAGTAGTTCACACATGAAGACCTCGCCCGTGTTGTTGGGGGTAGGCAACGCAGGGCACGAAGTTTGCAACTGGATAGGACTCGATGAGAAGGCGACGCCGTGGCACTTCAGATTTGACATCGACGACTTCTTCGACCACCTGCCTCAGTTCGACTTTCGCGGCGGCGACACCGGCGCCGGATTGACACTGTCCCCGAAGGCTGGCGGTCAGAGTCCTCCCCCGGATTATCGCCTCCGCCTTGAAGCTCGTCGACGTCCCGAACACCCTGCCCGCCTTGCGCTTATAGCCACAGACCTGGCCTCCAATACCGCAACCACGCTGGTCGAAACAGATTCTGACGACGCAACCATCGGGTCCGTGGTCAGTTGGCTCCGGGCTTCGGAAAGTAGCATCCGCGAACAGACCCAGCCCATTGAGCGCAGAGAGGGTGAAACGCTCGGTGAAGTCCTGGCCCGAGCACAAGCCTCGACAGACACAGCGCTACCGGACGATGTTCGCTTCCTCACCACCAAAGCGCTGTCCGACTACGTAAGTACCCACGACATCGGCTCCGTGTTGAGTGGTTCGACATCCGGGCCGCCTCTACTGATGGGGAGAGTCGATGGTCCGGGGATCAACTACTTCGAAATCTGCAACCGCGTCGACGGAGAGTACGCAAACAACGAACCGTGGAGCATCCGATTCGATCCCGACGACTTTTTCGCGCACCTCCCCGTCGGATGACGCCGATCTCCGAGCCCAACCCGATATAGACGGGGCCGCAGCGGGCCGCGACGACAATTATTGTCTCCGCGGTCCGCTGTGACCGCGTTTATATCGCAATACCGTCAGCCCGCGACCGGCTGCACCTGCTCCGCAACGACCTCCGACACCGGCTCAGCCACAACGGCTTTCACCTGGCGGCGGGAGAACTGGAGGTTCTCGAAGTCGGCGACGTCGCTGCCCAGCGCCTTTCGGTCCTTGTAGTAGCTCATCGACATGGTCCACGGTTCGTCGACACCCTGCCGCGGCAACTGGTCGGAGACCCGCTTGATGTAGCCGGCCCCGAAGTCGATCGCGGGTCGCGTCTCCATCCCGGATGGCGCCACCGGCTCCACCTCGGTGTAGGCCCGCGCGTCCATGTACTTCATCAACCGGCACCAATATTCGCAGATGAGGCCGATCTTGAGGGTCCACGACGAGTTGGTGTAGCCGAAGGCCATCACCAGGTTCGGTACCCCACTGAGCAGGGTGCCCCGGTACAGCACCTTGTCCGACAGCTTCAAGGGTTCACCGTCGATGGACAGGTCCATCCCACCGAACAGGCGCACGTTCAAACCCGTTGCGGTCACGATGATGTCGGCGTCGAGTTCCCTGCCGCTCTCGAGCAGCAGCCCCTTCTCGGTGAAGGTCTTGATCCGATCGGTCACCACCGACGCCTTGCCCGTGCTCACCGCGCGGAACAGGTCGGCGTCGGGGACCGCGCACAGCCGCTGATCCCATGGGTTGTATGGCGGATTGAAATGTGTGTCCACATCGAAATCGTCGGGCAACAGCATCGAATTGATCTTCCGAATCACCTTGCGCGACGTCTTCGGGAACCGCTGGCAGGATTCGTACAGCAGCCGCTGCTGCGCGATATTCTTCCACCGCGCCGCTTCGTAGCCGCGCTCGTCGCCCAGCACCTTGCGGGCGGCGATCGCGAACGGGTCGTGCTTGGGGAGCGGCACGATGTAGGTCGGCGTGCGCTGCAGCATCGTGATGTGTTCGGTCTTGTCGGCCATCGCCGGCAGCAGGGTCACCGCAGTGGCGCCACTGCCGATCACCACCACCTTCTTACCGGTGTAGTCCAGGTCCTCGGGCCAATGCTGCGGGTGCACGATCTGGCCCTCGAACCGTTCGACGCCCTCGAACTTCGGCGTGAAACCCTCGTCGTAGTTGTAGTACCCCGACCCCGCGTACACCCATTGCGCTTTGACCACCACGCGCTCACCGGTGTCGAGCCGGTCGACTTCGGCCGTCCACAGCTGCTCGTCCGACGACCATGACAACGACCGCGTCATGTGCTGATAGCGGATGTGCTCGTTGAGCTTGTCCTCGTCGACGGCCTCGTGCAGGTACTGCATGATGCGGTCCGCGTCGGCGATCGATTGCCGATCGACCCACGGCTTGAACGCGAACCCGAAGGTGTGCAGGTCGCTGTCGGAGCGGATGCCCGGATAGCGGAACAGATCCCACGTACCACCGATGGTGTCGCGACCCTCGAGGATCGCGAAGCTCTTCTCCGGCAGCAGCGTGGTGACGTAATGACCGGCTCCGAGGCCGGACACGCCGGCTCCGATGATCAGGATGTCCAGGGTTTCGACAGGCGTCGCCGTGGTCGGCATCCGTCCTCCTTCGTCCGAGCCGGGTAATGTGACACCCGGCGTTGTCACGTTCCATCATCCACGCGTAGCGCAGATCACACCACTGACAATGTGCACCCAGGTTCGATGGTTCAAGGTGCAGAATGTTCACATGTCCGAACCTTGGCCCCCAGTGTCCTCCGAGGTCCGTGAGTTGATCCGCCGCGGCGCGTCCCTCATCATCGACCCCCCACCCGAGTGGATCGAACTTCTCCACGAGGCAGCGCTCGGCGGCGCACGGATGAAGGCGATCGCCGATGACCCCGTGCTCGCGGCCGGCACCCGCCAAACCAACCTCGCCAACACCATGCGATGGGCCCACCACAACGTGCTGCATCCAGGCGAGCGAGTGCCTGCCGACATCACGCCCGAGATCCTGACCGCCTCGCGCGACCTGGTCCGACGCGGCCTCGACGAGTCGTCGCTGGACGCCTTCCGCACCGCCCAGAGCGTCGCGTGGCGGCTGTGGATGCAGATCTGCTTCACCCTCACCGACGACCCGGTCCAGCTACGTGAACTGCTCGACGTCACCTCGCTGTCGATCTCCACCTTCATCGACGACACCGTCGACGCGATGAGCGAACGGATGCGCGACGCGCGCGACGAACTCAACCGCGGCACCCACGCGCAGCGGCGGGAGGCCGTGGCGTTGCTGCTCGAGGGCGCACCCATCCCGGTCGCACGCGCCGAAGCGCAACTCGGCTACTCCCTGTCGGGCACCCATACCGCGCTGGTGTTGTGGAGCGACGGGCCTGATCCCACCGCCACGCTGGAGGCCGAGGCCGACAAGTTCGCCGGATCGGCCGGTTGTGATACCCGGCTCACCGTGATCGCCAGTGCCGCGTCCCTGTGGGTGTGGCTACCGGTTCCCGACTCCCACATCCCCACCCGCACTCCGGCACCGTCGGTACGGGTGGCGATCGGCAGGAGCGCGCAGGACGTGGAAGGGTTCCGCAGCAGCCACTTTCAGGCGCTGGCCACGCAACGCATCATGGCGCGACTGGCCGGCGATCAGCGCTTCGCCCGTTACGACGACGTCCGCCTGGTCTCGCTGGTCACCGCCGACCCCGACGACGCCGACAGCTTCGTCGCCGACACACTCGGCGACCTCATGCACGCCGACAAGGACCTCCTCGACACCGTCCATCGTTGGATCACTCTGCAGTGCAACACCTCTCGTACAGCAGAGCAACTGTACACGCACCGCAACACCGTGATCCGACGCCTCGCCCGCGCCGACGAACTCCTCCCCCGTCCACTGGCCGACAACCTCCTCGACGTCGGCGTCGCGTTGGAGACCCTGCGCTGGCGGGGGTGATCTCGACTCCCGCTGGTTGAGCGGCCCCTCGCTGGTTGAGCGGTCCTCTGCTGGTTGAGCTTGTCGAAACCACCCGCCGGACGAAGTGATCTCGACAAGCTCGATCAGCAAGCGCACCGCTCGATCAGCAAGTGGCCCCCGCTGGTTGAGCGGTCCTCTGCTGGTTGAGCTTGTCGAAACCACCCACCGGACGAAGTGATCTCGACCCCCGCTGGTTGAGCGGTCCCCCGCTGGTTGAGCTTGTCGAAACCACCCACCGGAGAAAGTGATCTCGACAAGCTCGATCAGCAAGTGCACCGCTCGATCAGCGAGTGGTCACGCAACCCGCACCTTCGACTGCCGCAGTTCCCGCAGCGCGGTACGCAGTCCGCGTCGTCGACCCGTCTTCTCATCGACACCGAAGTGTGTCTTGGTTCCCTCGATGATGTTGAACCGCAACTCCGATGCGGTCTCGGGGGCATCGTCGGGTCCCGCCTTGAGCAGTGCGTTGGGCAGCGAGAGTTTGGCGATCGTCCGGAACGTCAGCATGTACTGGTGCGCGAGCGACCCGGTGGTGTAGGGCAGGTCGTACTTGTCGCACAGTTGGCGTACCCGCACTCCGATCTCCTCGTACCGGCTGCTGGGCAGGTCGGGGAACAGGTGGTGTTCGATCTGGTGACTCAGGTTGCCACTCATGAACCGCATCAGCGGTCCGGCGTGAAAGTTGGCCGACCCCAGCATCTGTCGCAGATACCAGCGCGGCTGGTCCTCCTCCTCGTACTCCCGCACGGTGAACTTCTCGGCGCCGTCGGGGAAATGTCCGCAGAAGATCACGGCGTACGCCCAGTAGTTGCGGATGAAGTTCGCGGTGGCGTTGGCGGTGAGCGTGGTGAACCAGTTCGGTCCGGCCAGCGCGGGGAAGATCAGGTAGTCCTTGGCCGCCTGCTTGCCCACCTTGCGGCCGATCACTCGGAGGTCACGCAGCGCGGCCCGATACGACTTCTCGCCCGTACGCAGCTTCTCCGCCTCGAGATGATGCAGCGCCACACCCCACTCGAAAAACGTTGCGAGCAAGAAGTTGTAGACGGAGTTGCCGGCGTTCCACCACTCCCAGGGCTGATCGCGGGTGACGCGCAGGATGCCGTAGCCCACATCGTCGTCCATGCCGACGATGTTCGTGTACTTGTGGTGCACGAAGTTGTGGGAGTGCTTCCACTGCACGCTCGGACATGTGGTGTCCCACTCCCACGACGACGAGTGGATCTCGGGATCGTTCATCCAATCCCATTGTCCGTGCATCACATTGTGGCCGAGTTCCATGTTCTCGACGATCTTGGCCACGCCCAGCATCCCGGTACCCAACAGCCACATGGGTTTACGGTTGCTGAACATCAGCACCACACGGCCTCCCGCGGCGAGAGCGCGCTGAAATGCGATGGTGCGCCGGATGTATCGCGCGTCGGCTACACCGCGTGATTCCTCGATGTCGCGGCGGATGGCGTCGAGTTCCGCGCCGAGGGCTTCGACGTCGGCTTCGGTGAGGTGTGCGTACCGATCGATGTCGGTGATGGCCATGGAGCCTCCTAGAGGTCGAGCGTGCATTCCCCGGACACGGTGGAAATGCATGTCTGTATGCGATCACCTTCGCGTCGCTCGTCGCCGCTGCGCAGATCGCGCACGTAACCCCCGGCGAGCGGAACAACGCAGGTTTGACAGATCCCCATCCGGCATCCGAAGGGCATCTGGATTCCCAACTCCTCGCCTGCTTCAAGGAGTGTGGTGGCACCGTCGATCTCGGTGCTCTTGCCCGACGTGGCAAAGGTGACGGTGCCACCTTCGCCTCCGACGTCGGTGCGGGCAATGGCGAATCGTTCGATGTGCAGTTGATCCGACAGTTCGTTCTCGCCGTAGAGCGTCTCGACGTCGTCGAGGAACTCGACGGGCCCGCACGCCCAGCATGACCGCTCACGCCAGTCGGGAACCGTGGCATCGAGCTGGTTCAGGTCGAATCGTCCGTCGTCCTTGCTGATCCGCAGATCGAGTGTGTACGTGGGTGTTTCGGTGTCCATGCGCTCGAGTTCGTCGAGGAAGATCACCGATTCACGGGTGGGAGCGGCGTGCACGTGCACAATGTCGGGCGTCTGGTTGTGATGGTGCAGCGAGCGCAGCATCGCCATCACGGGTGTGATCCCGCTGCCCGCGGTGAGGAACAGGATCGCGTCGGGCGTGGGCTGCGGCAGATGGAAGTCACCCTTGGGCGCGGCCAGGCGGATGATGGTGCCCGGCGCCACGCCGTCGACGAGATGCGTGGACAGAAAACCGTCCGGATTGGCCTTGACCGTGACGGAGATGGTCTTGTCGGCGGTGCTGCCGAACGAGGTCAGCGAGTACGACCGCCAATGCCAACGGCCCCCCATGTCCAGGCCGATACCCACGTACTGGCCGGGCCGGTAGTTGGCCGGGAATCCCCATCCGGTGCGGATCGTGACGGTGGCGCTGTCGTCGGTTTCCTTGACGACGCTCTCCACCCGCCCGCGCAGTTCGCGGGCCGACCACAGCGGGTTGATCAGGTGCAGATAGTCGTCGGGCAGCAGCGGAGTGGTGGCCCGCGCGATCAGCCCGCGCACGATGTTGACCTCCGGACGCGTCGCTTCCACGTCGGCCGCAGGCCGCTTACTCCACTTGAGAAGGTTCACCCGATCTCCCGCCCTGGTGCTGTGCACGAGTGTACACAGCGCGCGTGGCGCCGATCACATGTCCGGCGATCCGCCATCGAGATGGTGCTCGTCTCGCAGGCTCGGTCTCGGAAGCGGACCCGCGGGGTAACGATCTGTCGACGTCGCACTCGAATCGATCGGCCGCTTGATAGTCCTGTCACCCAAGTGTTGTTGCACCAGAACTGACCGGAAAGACATCTGCCATGCGACGAGCCCGTGTTCTTCCCGCCGTCCTGCCCGGCGCGATCGCCCTCATGCTCGTCGTCGGCGCCGTCACAACCGCCCCGGTCCCGGCACCCGGGACGACACTCGTCGCGTCGGAAACCACCACCGTATTGACCTGTGAGCCGCTAGATTTCGGCACCGACAACCTGATCCACATCATGGACACGACGTTGAGCGGATTCGCCCCGGCGCACGGCACGGTGGTGCGGGTGCCCACCGACTCCAACCTCACCTGGGCGGGATTGCAGCACGCACGCGACATCCTGCAGACCTACATCGCCAAGACGCCGGGCCGCAAGATCGTGTTCGGGTACTCCCGCGGCGCACAGGTGGGCTCGGAATGGTTACGCGCCTACGCCGACCGGCCCGAGGCACCATCCGCGTCGGATCTCACGTTCGTCTTCATCGGCAACCCGCAACGCCGCATCGGCGGTTCCATCGGCAAGACCCTCGACGGCGTGCAACTGTTGCCGGCCCCCGACACCACGCAGTACACGGTCACCGACATCAGCCGACGCCGGGACGGGTGGGCCAACGCCGACAACTGGCCCGACAGCCTCGGCGGTAACGGGTCGTCGTCGGTCGGCACGTCGGCATACCTGAACACGATCGGCAAGTTCGTGGTGCATTCCCACTATGAGGGCTCTTCCGGATTCAGAGTGCATGCAGTCGTTCTGCGAGTTGGCCGGAGTGGATGAGTGACCGCAAGATGTAGTGGTTGAGGTTGCGGAAGCCG